>JANXSA010000305.1 GCA_025352915.1 Rhodospirillales bacterium
CGCTTCATCGCCGACCGCCGCCTGACCCAGCTCGGCCTGGACGCCCTCTATCACGTCGAAGCCAACCCGCTGCCCTGGCTGGACGACATGCTGAACGCCCCGGAACACGCCAACTTCTTCGAAAACCGCTCCACCGAGTACAGCAAGGCCTCCACCACCGGCACCTGGGAAGAAGCCTTCTCCGATCACGTCTTCGAGACACCACAGCCAAATGGTGCGATTCTTCCCGCGGAGTGATCCAAGTCACGCCGCATTGACGTCGCTCTCTCGTTTTTGTTCCACGCGGTATTTCAAATAGTTGCCGGGCGGTTTACGAGACCAGACCGCCTGGCAAGGGAGCCCGATGCTTAAGACCATCCGTATCGCCGCCTATGCCCTGATCGCCCTCCTCGCCGCCGGCTGGGGCGCGCTCTGGCTCACCGGCGGCGACGTCACCAAGCTCAGCCTCGACAACATCGGCATCTCGATCCCCGGCGGTGTCACCGTCGGCGGCCCCTTCGCCCTGACCGATACCACCGGTGCCGCAGTGACCGACGCCAGCTACCGCGGCCGCTGGATGCTGATCTACTTCGGCTTCACCTTCTGCCCCGATGTCTGCCCGACCGAACTGCAAACCATCACCGCCGCGCTGGACCGCCTCGGCCCGGCCGGCAGCCCGATCGTGCCGATCTTCATCACTGTCGACCCCGAACGCGACACCACCGCCATCCTGGCCGAATACGTCAAGCTGTTCGACGACCGCCTGGTCGGCCTCACCGGCACCAAGGACCAGGTCGCCGCCGCCGCCAAGGCGTTCCGCGTCTACTACGCCAAGGTGACCCCGAAGGATGCCTCCAGCTACCTGATGGACCACTCGTCCTTCATCTACCTGATCGGCCCCGACGGCAGCTTCCGCGCGCTGTACCGCCGCGGCATCAGTGCCCAGGAACTTGCCGACGCCTTAAAAGCCCGACTTTCGACCCGCACTTAAGACGAACGGTACTTGAGACGAACCTGTAAGGGTTCGACCATAAGGTGACCCATCATGAGCCAAACCACTGACCAGCAGGAGGATCGGCCCCAGGATGCGGCATCACGCGACCCCGCGACCGCGCCGCGCTACAGCCGCCGCCTGTCCGACAAGATCCTGATCGCCTTCCACCACGCCTGCGACCAGGCCGACTACGAAGTGGCCGAGCAGTTGCTGCACGTGCTCGAAATGATGATCCGCCGCCGCGTCCTCAGCCCCGATCTCAACCGCCGCCGCAGCATGGACAGCCTGGTTGCCGCCCACGAACGCCTCTGGTTCCTCCGCCACCCCCAGGAAGCCCAAACCTAGCCCAGCGTCAACGAGCCGCCATCCCGCAGGATGGCGTCAGCCTCGTGCGTGAACGCGCCGGACGCCTGATGCAGCACCAGCCCGGGCAGCAACGTCGTCGCCCCCCGCCCGCCGCGGATCGCCTGCAGCAAAACCAGCCGGGCAGGGCGCCCAGGCTTCGGCCAGAACGGAAAAATCGTCAGGCTGCCGCAGCCGGCCGCCGTCATCGCCGCCAGCCCGCCGGCAAGGTGGTCGGCGCCCAGAATGAACGTCAACGTGCCCCGCGGCTTCAGCGCCCGTGCCAGCGACTCCGCCCAGGCCGCGAACAACCCCGGTATCGCCCGCCGGGCCGCATCACGTTGCCGATCGGCCGAAGCCGTTGCCGCAGGATCGTGCCATGGCGGGTTGGCAAAGGCGTGGTCATACGGCGCCTCGGCCGCCCATCCGGTCAAATCCACTGTCGTTGCGGCAACCGCAGGAAAATCATTGGCGCGGAAATTGTGCCGTGCGATCCTCGCCAACTCGGGATCGCGCTCCAACCCCAATCCGCCAACCCCCGCCACCCGGGCGGCCAGGCACAACAGCGCGCTGCCCACCCCGGTGCCGCCCTCCAGCACCAGTTGCCCCGGCCGGGCCGGAATCGCCGCGGCCAGCAGCACAGGTTCCAGCGCGGTGCGATGCCCGTCGCGTGGCTGCCAATGCCGTACCCGCCCGCCGAGCAGGCTGCCCTCGGTGGTCGCCGCCTCATTCACGCCTCGCCAGCCTCGGCCAGGATCAGCCGTGCCTCGGCGGCGTCGTCGTCGGCCACCACCAGGCGGCGCGGAATGGCGCCGATGCTGCCCTCCACGCCGCTGGTGAATTCGTCGAACACCAGGCACTCGATGCCGGCATCGCGCAACAGGACGCGCAGGAAACTGATCCGCACGGGGTCGTTGGTCAGCAGGACGGTTTGCATGGCGTTGGACTTCCCGATGGCGTGGTTGTCTTGACCCTGCTTCCGGGCCGCCGATATGGTGGCTCAACCGCCTAGGCATGTCATTTGATACACGATCGCCTGCTGCAACCCGTTCGGGAGAGCCCTTTGGGCGTAGCCGCCATTCTGCCAGTGACCAAGCCAACGCCGGACGTTGAACGCCTGGACGCGCTCACCACTCTGGCAGGCATGTTGCACGACGACCTCGCGGCAACCAACCGCGCGATCGTGGCGCGGATGGACAGCCCGGTGGCGCTGATCCCGCAACTGGCCGCCCACATCGTCGCCGCCGGCGGCAAGCGGCTGCGCCCGCTGCTGACCCTCGCCGCCGCCCGGCTGTGCGGCTATGGCGGCACCCGCCACGTCAACCTCGCCGCCTGCGTAGAGTTCATCCACACCGCCACCCTGCTGCATGACGACGTGGTCGATGAAAGCCTGTTGCGCCGCGGGCTGGCCAGCGCCAACGCGGTGTTCGGCAACAAGGCCTCGGTGCTGGTGGGCGATTTCCTGTTCGCCCGTGCCTTTCAGCTGATGGTCGAGGACGGCTCGCTGCGGGTGCTGGACATCCTGTCGCGCGCGGCCGCGACAATCGCCGAGGGCGAGGTGCTGCAACTGGTGATCCAGAACGACCTGGACATCCGCGAGGCGCAGTATCTCGACGTGATCAAGGGCAAGACCGCCGCCCTGTTCGTCGCCGCCTGCCAGGTGGGGGCAGTAGTGGCCGAGCGGCCGGAGGTCGAGGAGCGCGGCCTGGCCGAATACGGCATGAATCTCGGCATCGCCTTCCAGCTTGTGGACGACGCGCTGGACTACGCCGCCGACCAGGCGACCCTGGGCAAGACCGTCGGCGACGATTTCCGCGAGGGCAAGATCACCCTGCCGGTACTGCATGCCTTCCACGCCGGCGACGCGGGGGAACAGGCGTTCTGGCGCCGCACCGTCGGTGAACTGGACCAGTCCGACGCCGATCTGGGCCAGGCAATGACGCTGATGCAGCGCCACGGCGCGATCCCCGCCACCTTTGCCCGGGCGGCGGAATATGCCGGGCGGGCCAAGTGCGACCTGTCGGTCTTTCCGGCCTCGCCGATGCGCCAGCTTCTGATGGACGTGGCCGACTACACGGTCAGCCGCGTCAGATAGCGGGCGCTGTCACCGCTGCGACTTGTGAGCGTGGCGCGGGTGCGCTAAAGCCGCGCGCTCACGGTTGCAGTGGCCGGGGCGCGGCTGCGGGCGTGGTGAAACTGGTAGACACGCCAGATTTAGGTTCTGGTGGCGCAAGCCGTGGGGGTTCAAGTCCCTTCGCCCGCACCACGCCGCGGCTAAGTTGGCAATGAGGATCGCCGCGCAAGCGGTTGGATGGACGAGGATTTCCCGACAGATGCAGGTCACCGAAACGCTTTCCGACGGGCTCAAGCGCGGCTACACGATCGTTGTGCCGGCGGCCGACATCGAGGGTAAACGCACCACGCGGCTGACCGAACTGGCCAAGACGGTGAAGCTGGCCGGCTTCCGTCCGGGCAAGGTGCCGATGGGCGTGGTGCGCAGCCGCTTCGGCAGTGCCGTGATGTCCGAGGTGCTGGAGGAGAGCGTCAACGACGCGACTCGCAAGGTGCTGAGCGACCGCGGCCTGCGCTCGGCGACCCAGCCGAAGGTTGAGGTGGTGACGCTGGACGAGGCCCAGGACCTTGAGTTCAAGGTCGAGCTGGAGCTGATGCCGGACATCGCCATGCCGGATTTCAGCACCATCGAGCTGGTCCGCTTCAAGGCGACGCCGAGCGACGAGGCTGTCACCAAGGCGCTGGACGAGATGGCGGCGCGCGCCAAGGAAATGGTGGATGTGCCCGAGGTGCGTCCGGCCGCCACCGGCGAGGTGCTGGTTTGCGACTTCCTGGGCAAGCTGGACGGCGAGCCGTTCCCCGGCGGGGCGGCGAGCGACATGGATATCGAGGTCGGCGGCAGCGGGTTCATCCCCGGCTTCACCGAGCAGCTGGCGGGCATGAGCCCCGGCGAGGCCAAGACCATCAGCGTGACCTTCCCGGCCGAGTATGGTGCCGCCGAGCTTGCTGGCAAGGACGCCACCTTCGACATCACCGCCAAGGCACTGAAGCGCCCGGTGCTGCCGGCGGTGGATGACGAGCTGGCCAAGAAGTTCGGCTTCGAGGCGCTGGACGAGATGAAGGACCTGATCCGCGGCCAGATCCAGCGTGAATACGACCAGGTCTCGCGCATGCGGATCAAGCGTCTGTTGCTCGACGCGCTCGCCGCCCGCGCCGACTTCCCGATCCCCGAGAGCATGGCCACCGGCGAGTTCGACGCGATCTGGCAGCGCCTGGAACAGGACCGCAAGAACGGTCAGATCGACGAGGACGACAAGGCCAAGGACGACGAGACCCTGAAGGCCGAGTACAAGGCGATCGCCGACCGGCGCGTGCGCCTGGGCCTGTTGCTGGCCGAAATCGGCCGGGCCAAGGAGATCATCGTGAGCCCCGACGAGATGATGCGGGCGATGCGCACCGAGGCCGGCCGCTATCCCGGGCAGGAGCAGCAGATTATGGACCTGTTCCGCAAGAACCCGAACGTGGCCGAGACGCTGCGCGGGCCGATCTTCGAGGAGAAGGTGGTCGATTTCATCCTGGAACTGGCGAAAGTCACCACGACCGACGTCACGCCCGAGGAGCTTGCGCGCGAGCCGGAAGCCTGAAAAAGGCAAGGCTGGGCTCTGCCCAGACCCGCCAGGGGTCAAGCCCCTGGACCTTATAATTTAAGGGTCCAGGGGGCTTGGCCCCTTGGTGGGTCTGGGCGAAGCCCAGCCTTTCTTGGCATGCCCGATGTTCGTGCCTACTTAACGGGCGGCCGGTATCGTGGTTGTGTCGGTGCAGCGCTCGGACGGGACGGGCGGAATTTACGAAGGGTTTGAGAACATGGCGTGGGATCGTGATCCCGTTGAAGTCTACAATAACGGCCTGGTTCCCATGGTGGTCGAGCAGACCGCGCGCGGCGAGCGGGCTTTCGACATCTATTCCCGCTTGCTGAAGGAGCGGATCATCTTTCTGACCGGTCCGGTCTATGACCAGGTCAGCGCGCTGATCTGTGCCCAGCTGCTGTTCCTGGAGAGCGAGAATCCCGGCAAGGAGATTTCGTTCTACATCAACAGTCCCGGCGGCGTGGTCTCGGCGGGCCTGGCGATTTACGACACCATGCAGTACATCCGCTGCCCGGTCTCGACCGTGTGCATCGGCCAGGCGGCCTCGATGGGCAGCCTGTTGCTGACCGCCGGCGCGCATGGCAAGCGCTTCACCCTGCCGTATGCGCGGATCATGGTGCACCAGCCTTCGGGCGGGGCGCAGGGCCAGGCGACCGATATCGAGATCCAGGCGCGCGAGATCCTCAAGACCCGCGCGCTGCTGAACGGCATCTATGTGCGCCATACTGGCCAGCCGATCGAGGCGATCGAGCGCAAGCTGGAGCGCGACACGTATATGTCCGCCGAAGAGGCGCGTGATTTCGGCCTGGTCGACCAGGTGGTGGAAAGCCGTCCGCCGATCGTCGATCCGGACGCGAAGCCCTGAGCAGGGTGGAAACGCCGCGGTTACCTTTCCGTGGCATGTTGTGTGCATGATGATCGCAGTGTCCGATCCTGGGGTCGGGCCGGTGCGGTCGTCGGTATCGGGGGCCGGGTTCTTGTCCGGCGCACGGACCGGAGTCTAGACTTCCGGGTGAGTGATCCCGCATTTGCGGGACAGGAGGGCGTATGAGTAAGTCCAGCGACTCGAAGAACACCCTCTACTGTTCGTTCTGTGGCAAGTCCCAGCACGAGGTGCGCAAGCTGATCGCGGGTCCCACCGTGTTCATCTGCGACGAGTGCGTCGAACTGTGCATGGATATCATCCGCGAGGAGCACAAGACGCATCTGGTGAAGTCGCGCGACGGGGTGCCGACGCCGAAGGAGATCTGCAAGGTTCTCGACGACTACGTGATCGGCCAGTCTCACGCCAAGAAGGTGCTCTCGGTGGCGGTGCATAACCACTACAAGCGCCTCGCGCATGGGGCGAAGAACAACGACGTCGAGATCGCCAAGTCGAACATCCTGCTGCTCGGCCCGACCGGCACCGGCAAGACGCTGCTGGCCCAGACGCTGGCGCGCATTCTCGATGTGCCGTTCACCATGGCCGACGCGACCACGCTGACCGAGGCCGGCTATGTCGGCGAGGATGTCGAGAACATCATCCTCAAGCTGCTGCAGGCCGCCGACTACAATGTCGAGCGGGCGCAGCGCGGCATCGTCTATATCGACGAGGTCGACAAGATCAGCCGCAAATCCGACAACCCGTCGATCACCCGCGACGTCAGCGGCGAGGGGGTGCAGCAGGCGCTGCTGAAGATCATGGAGGGCACCGTGGCTTCGGTGCCGCCGCAGGGCGGGCGCAAGCATCCGCAGCAGGAGTTCCTGCAGGTCGACACCACCAACATCCTGTTCATCTGCGGCGGGGCATTCTCGGGCCTGGATAAGATCATCTCCAGCCGCGGCAAGGGGGCGGGCATCGGCTATGGCGCCGAGGTGCGGGCACCCGAGGAGCGGCGGACGGGCGCGGTGCTGCGCGAGGTCGAGCCGGAGGATTTGTTGAAATTCGGGCTGATCCCGGAGTTCATCGGCCGGCTGCCGGTGGTGGCCACGCTGGAGGACCTGGACGAGGCGGCGCTGATCGAGATCCTGAGCAAGCCGAAGAATGCGCTGGTCAAGCAGTATGGCCGGCTGTTCGAGATGGAAGGGGTGAAGCTGAGCTTCACCGAGGACGCGCTGTCATCGGTTTCGCGCCGCGCCATCCTGCGCAAGACCGGCGCGCGCGGGCTGCGCTCGATCATGGAGCAGATTCTGTTGTCGACGATGTTCGATCTGCCGAGCCTGGACGGGGTTGAGGAAGTGGTGATCAACCGCGAAGTGGCCGAAAGCCGCGCCGTGCCGCTTTACCTGTACGGCAAGAAGGCCAGCGAGACGAGCGCATGAGCGCCCGGTCGGGCGGGTTTCAAGGGCTCCGGTACGCGGCCCGGGCTTGACTGATGTGCGAGGGACGCCGCAACCCGGGCGGCGTCTTTGATCCGTCACACTCTTGCGGCATGCGCGGGGCATGACGATATCCGATCCCATCTGCTGGTTCAGCATCTGATCCCCCTCCGCCAATGGCGGCCAGGTTCGGACGTCGTTCTGGGGATGTGGCCCGTGCCCATGGTTGGGGCGGTCTGCGTACCGACTGTCCCTATGGAGGTCATTTGATGTCTGATTCTGATAAGAAAGCCGCTGCACCTGCCGCCGGCGAGTTGCTCCCGGTGCTGCCGCTGCGCGATATCGTCGTCTTTCCGCACATGATCGTGCCGTTATTCGTCGGGCGCGAGAAATCGGTTCGTGCGCTGGAAGCGGCGATGAAGGACGACAAGCAGATCCTGCTGGTCGCCCAGAAGAATGCTGCCCAGGACGACCCCTCGGCCGATGACATCTTTCGCATCGGCACGGTGTCAACGATCCTGCAATTGCTGAAGCTGCCCGACGGCACGGTGAAGGTGCTGGTCGAGGGCGGCAAGCGGGCGGAGATCACCACCTTCAAGGAAACCGAGCAGTATTTCGAGGCGTTTGTCGAGCCGATGGCCGACCGCGAGGCGGATGCCAAGGACCTAGACGCGCTGGGCCGGACGGTGGTGAGCCAGTTCGAGCAATACATCAAGCTCAACAAGAAGATCGCGCCCGAGGTTCTGGTCTCGCTGAACCAGATTGACGACCCCAGCAAGCTGGCCGACAGCATCGCCCAGCATTTGAACCTGAAGATTCCCGAGAAGCAGGAGCTGCTGGAGACCGCGAAGGTTGGCGAGC
>JANXSA010000183.1 GCA_025352915.1 Rhodospirillales bacterium
CAACCTCCGCCAACCACCCCTCCAGCGCCGCATCGCGCACCACCACCGCCCCCGCCACCTCGCCCTCAAACTCCCTAGCCGCCAGCACCCCAAACCCCAACCCCAACACCTCGTCCAACAACCGTCCATCCGCCAACACCGGCTGCGGCGCAATCCGCCCCGCCGGCTCCGCCCGCCCCTCATGCCCACCCAGCCTCGGCGCCGGCGACCGCATCAACGCCGGCTGCGCCACCATCCGTTCATCCCGCGCCCGCGCCGCCACCGGATCAGTCTCCTGGATCACCCGCCCCAGCCGCACCGCGATCTCGATGTAATCCCGCACATGCGCCATCCGCTCCCGCGCGTAACTGTCCAGCAACCCCTCCCGAGCCCCGCCCAGAACCGCCCGCAACTTCCAAGCCAAATTCGCCACATCGCGCATGCCCGCGCACATCCCCTGGCCCAAAAACGGCGGCGTCAAATGCGCCGCATCCCCCGCCAGCAACAACCGCCCCCGCCGCCATTCCCGCGCAATCGCCGCATGAAACGTATAAACCGCAGCCCGCTCAATATCCGCCTCATCCGGCCCCACCCAAGGCGCCAACCACCTCCAAACCGTCTCCTCCCCCACCGCCGGATCATCCCCCGGCATCAACATGATCTCCCACCGCCGCCGCATCCCCACCCCGCGCACATACGTCGCCGGCCGCCGGGGATCGCAATGCTGCACCGAGAAATCCCCAAGTTCCGGCTTGGCCCGATTCAAAATCACATCCGTCACCAGCCACTGCTGCCGCGCATGCAAATCCTCCATCTCCCCCCCAATCAACCGCCGCACCAGCGACCGCGCCCCATCGCACCCCACCACAAACCGCGCCGCCACCCGCTCCCTAACCCCAGCCGCATGATCCACCACCGCCAGCACCGCCCCCTCCGCCCCCTGCTCGATATCCAAAACCTCACACCGCGTCCGCACCTCGACACAGCCAAACCGCCGAACCCCCGCCCGCAACACAAGCTCCAGATCCGGCTGGTGAAACCGATAGCTCCGATGCCAATATTGCGGCCCCCGCCCCGGCGCCCGCGGCCAATCAATCAACAACCGCCCCTCCGCATTGACAAACCGCATCCCCGGCGAAGCATGCGTAATCCCCTCCATCTCCCCCGCCAGCCCCACCGCCTGGAAAGTCCGCATCACCTCGTCATCGAAATGCACCGCCCGCGGCAGGTGATACGCCGCCCCTTCCCGCTCCAGCACCACCGTGCGAACCCCCATCCGCCCCAACAGATTCGCCAGCACCGCCCCCACCGGCCCAAACCCCACCACCGCCACATCGTGCATCCGCCACCCTCCAACCATCCCGCTTGTATCCCCGCCCGCCCTTGCGCAGAATCCCCCCCAGGGAGACACGCCAATGGACCAGACAGCCCTCACCACCAGCTACGTCAGCGGCACCTCAACCGTGCCCCTCATCGGCGACACCATCGGCCAACACTTCGACAAAACCGTCGCCAAATACCCCAACCGCGACGCCCTCATCGTCCGCCAACAAAACATCCGCTACACATGGCGCGACCTCGCCACCCACGTCGACGCCTTCGCCGCCGGCCTCCTCGCCCTGGGCCTCACCCCCGGTGACCGCATCGGCATCTGGTCCCCCAACAACGCCGAATGGACCATCACCCAATTCGCCACCGCCAAGGCCGGCCTCATCCTGGTCAACCTCAACCCGGCCTACCGCCTTTCCGAACTCGAATACGCCCTCAACAAAGTCGCCTGCCGCGCCCTCGTCACAGCAACCGCCTTCAAGACCTCCGACTACGCCGGCATGCTCCAAACCCTCCTCCCCGAACTCGCCACCGCCCAACCAGGCCACCTCAAAGCCGCCAAGGCCCCAGCCCTGACCACCATCATCCAGATCGGTGCCAATACAATCCCCGGCGCCTACAACTTCGCCGAAATCCCCGCCAAGGCCACGCCAACCCACCGCGAAACCCTCGCCGCGCTGGCCCCCCGCCTGCAATTCGACGACCCCATCAACATCCAGTTCACCTCCGGAACCACCGGCGCCCCCAAAGGCGCCACCCTCACCCACCACAACATCCTCAACAACGGCTTCTTCACCGCCGAAACCATGAACCTCACCCACGAGGACCGCCTCTGCATCCCAGTGCCCCTCTACCACTGCTTCGGCATGGTCATGGGCAACCTCGGCTGCCTCACCCATGGAGCCGCCATGATCTACCCCGGCGAAGGCTTCGACCCCCTCGCCACCCTGCAAACCATCCAAGCCGAAAAATGCACCGTCCTATACGGCGTCCCAACCATGTTCATCGCCCAAATGGACCACCCAAGCTTCCGCGAATTCGACGTCTCCACCCTCAGAACCGGCATCATGGCCGGCTCGCCATGCCCGATCGAAGTCATGCGCCGCGCCATGGCCCTGATGAACCTGCGCGACATCACCATCGCCTACGGCATGACCGAAACCTCCCCGGTCTCCTTCCAAACCGGCCTCGATGACCCCATCGAACGCCGCGTCGCCACCGTCGGCCGCATCCACCCCCACCTCGAATGCAAAATCATCGACAGCGAAGGCCGCACCGTCCCGCCCAACACCCCCGGCGAACTCTGCACCCGCGGATACTCCGTCATGCGCGGCTACTGGGACGACGCCCCCCGCACCCACGAAGCCATCGACCCCGCAAGATGGATGCACACCGGCGACCTCGCCACCCTGGACCCCGAGGGCTACTGCGCCATCGTCGGCCGCATCAAGGACATGGTCATCCGCGGTGGCGAAAACGTCTACCCGCGCGAAGTCGAGGAATTCCTCTACCGCCACCCCGCAATAGCGGACGTCCAAGTCTTCGGCGTCCCCGACCAAAAATTCGGCGAAGAACTCTGCGCCTGGGTCAAACTCCGCGACGGCCAAACCCTCACCGAAGACCAGGTCCGCGACTTCTGCCGAGGCCAGATCGCCCACTACAAAATCCCCCGCTACGTCCGCTTCGTCCCCGACTTCCCCATGACCGTCACCGGCAAAATGCAGAAATTCATTATGCGCGAAACCATGGTCAAGGAACTCACCTGACCTTTCTTCTCTCCCCTCGCGCTCGGGCGGGGGGAGCCGGAGGGGGGCTCTTTCGCGTCCTCCACGGATCAAGCAAAACCTTCTTTTTGTGAACAAAAAGAAGCAAAAAAACTTCATCCATTAAGAAAACGCGTCATCCTGAGCACAGCGAAGCACCCACGTCTCCTTCCTTACCTTCCTTATCTTCCGTCCCACCCCGAGTCCGAAACAGCCGGTCCGCACACGGCCAAGTGTTCTATTGAACCCTAGCCGCGCTCCGGGATTGGCTTTCCGACGGTAGCGACAACTGTGGGCCTGATCGCGAACTGCAATGTCTCAACCGCAGTGCGCACTGCGTCCAGCGTTGGTAGGGTTTTGCAGCCCGTTTTAACGTAACGGAATTCGTAGCTGGCTGCGAACGGTGTTAGCAGTTTGACTACGGGTGCGGCTGCGGCCTGGGCCACGGGGTCGAGCACCAGCCCTAGCCGAAAGCATCCGTTCCACAGTTTGAACAGGTCATGACCCCATTTCTGAGTTTTTTTCAACTCGGCCGAGGTTACACCCTTCGCCCGAAGGTATGCCTTCAACGTCAACTCGATGGCATGGCTGTAGAGGTAATATATGGGCACTTCGAACGAAAGCCTGAGTGTCTTGGCATCTGCGGCTTGATGAGCGTGAAGCGCCGCTCTCATAAAAGACTCAGCTGAGAGAAAAATGGCGATTGCCGGCGCGCGGTCGATATCCTCGCCGCTGCTCTTCGGTTCATCCGTCACGGCCGCTTCTTCCAATGTCTACTAAATATAACGATTAAGATACGACATGCGACTAATGTCTACAACGCAAAAAAATCGGCAATAGATCGCGGCGTTCGCGCCAGACTTCGTAGCTCCGCAGGGTGCAATGCGCTTTGGCATTGCACCACCCTCCAACCCCAGTCCATTCAACGCACCGCCTCAAGTCGCAAAGTTTTTTTGCTTCTTTTTGTTCACAAAAAGAAGACTTTCCTTTACCTGCTCTAAATCTGCAACCGCCCCGCCACCTCCGCCGCCAGCGGACCCAGCGCCGAATCCGGAAACGGCGACACCGAACTCACATTGATCTCGCACAGCACATAGCTATCCCGCCCTTCCCCATCCCGAGGCCCCAGCAGGAAATCCATATCCCACAGCACCGGCAGCGCCTCCGCCGCCATGCCCGCCATCGCCAACAACCGCGGCAGCCAGTCACGCTCGACCAAGCCGCGCAGATACTGGAACCGCGGGTCATCCACGGCGGAATACAGCCGCGGCCCCGGCTGCGGCACATCGCCGAGCCCCGCATCCGCCGCCGCGGGATACAGCGCATTGACCGCCTGGTGTCCAAACCCCTGCACCAGGCCACCGACGAGATACAGCCGCACCATCCCCTCGGCCAGGCGCGGCACAAAGGCCTGGTCGATCATCGGCGCGCCGCCATCAAAATACGGCCGGCAGCGTTCCAGGAACGCCGCCAGCGACAGCGTCTCGATGCCGCTGCCGCGCTGGGCATGCCGCACCCGAACCCCGTCGCCGCAGCGCTCGACCTGCCACACGCCAAGACCGCTATGCCCGCGATTCTGCTTCAGCACCCGTGGCATCCCGGCGTCCAGACTGGCCGGCAGCTCTGCGCACAACGCCGCATGGCTGGGATAAAGCCTGACATCCCCGCCCCACGGCAGCGCCCGCGTGCGATACAAAACCTCCTTGGTGCCGATTGCCAGGATGGCATCGGGATGCGCGCTAACCAGCACGCCGCGTCCCGCCACCCGCCGCAGCATCGCATCCAGCCGCGTGCGGTCGCGGCCCTCGTGGATCGGATTGACCCAAACCAGCACGGCATCGACGCCAAGCAGCAGCGCCTCCGCCGCGTCCTCCGCCTCCTCGGCATACCGGCAGGGTTCGGGCTGGAGGCCCATGGCGCGCAGCGCCTCGGCAACCCCGGCAAACCGGCCAAATCCAGCCGCACCCTCCTGGCCGGGCATTTCGCGCCACAGCAACGCGACGCGATGCAAATTCGCCATTGCATGATCCTCTCTGCCGGGCCGCGCGGGTGATCGACCATCGGTCGCCATCCGGACACGGCCGTGATGCTGGGATGCGATGCTCTGGCCGAAGCCTCACGGGGCGATCGCCAGCCCCTGCAATCCGACGATGATAACCGCCCGCCGCCGCGTCAAGTGCCATCGGTCTTCGCCTTTCCGGCAGCGCTCAAAAAACTTTCCAAGAATCAGAAAAATTTCTTTGCACCCATCGTTCAGTTATGTATAATGCCTGACATGAAAGCAGCACCCCACCCCTCCGCGGCCCCGCCGCTTGCTGGCCTCCTGGCCGGCATGCGCGCCGAGACGGCC
>JANXSA010000397.1 GCA_025352915.1 Rhodospirillales bacterium
TCATAGCCGGTTGCCAAAATGACCGTCCTGGCACGAACGCTGACCCCCGCATCCGTCGTCAATGTGACGGACGTGCGACCGGGATCGATATCGACGACCTCGACCGGAAAGTAGACGGCCCCGCCGCGCGCGATCACCGATCGCCAAAGCCCGCGAACCAATCGCACCGGGTCCACCTCGGCCGCTCCGCTCGACCAGATGGCGCCAGGTTTTTGGATGTCAGCAAGGCGCGCGAGCGCATCGGGGCCGATGAATTGCGACCGCAATCCGATGCGTGCCCGAGCCTCCGCCTCGCGGCGTAGCCCTGCCAGGTTGAGAACATTGCCGGGCAGATAGACGGTGCTCCGCTCGCGGAAGCCACAGTTCAGCTTTAGATCTGCGATGCGGCCGCGCAACAGCCCAATCGCCGCCGCCGAGCGCCAATAGGCTCGTGCGGCTGATGCCTCGCCGATCCTGCCGCTCAGGACGGTCAACGGCTGGTCGATTTCGAACTGAAGCAGCGCGGTGCTGGCCGGGGTGGAGCCTTTGACCAGGCCGCGACGATCGAATGCGGCAACTGTCTGGCCCGCCTGCAACATGGCATCCGCCACGAGCGCCCCGCTCACGCCCCCGCCGATCACGGCGACGTCAACGATGAGGTCATGGGCAAGCGGTTGTTCGGGCGTGGCCGATTCCTCCTCGGCAAGCCATATTGGTAGCCCAGTTCGCAAATTGCGCGCCTTGGTAGCGTTCCCGTTGTTCTTCATGTGGCGAGGGCCTCCGACAGAGGAATTCGTCATGCACGACCATCCCGCCGCATTCACGGGTGCGCCCTGAGCAATGAGCCCGCCAGGCACGCCGCGGACGCTCCGAGGCATCGCATCGGGATTGTGACCCATGCTCGCAATAAAAAAATGATCAGTGCGCCGCACGGGTTCATGTAATCACCTGTCCATCGAAAGCAACATGCGTATTTTCCGAAGATTGATTAATGATCGGTATTATTTTTACATGCCCAACGTCGCGTTGGATAGCTCCGTGACGCGACTATACGCGAGACTGATATTCGATTGGTGGCGCCGAGTGGCCAAGTCACCTACTGCAGTTCATCTAGAGGACAACGGGATGGCAGAAGACGAAGCGCATGGTGGTGCGGGCGCAGCGCTTGCAGCGCATAGCAAGGACGGGTCCGAGACAGGCGCAACACCCGCGTCCAAGGCGACGGGCAATAAATGGGAATCCAACGGAATGAGTGAGACAGTGACACGACTTGCTGAGCAAGCGCAGGATGGCATCGAGCGGACTGCGAAAGTGGCGCGTGACGCTGCAGGGAAAACCGCGGATGCCTTGTCCAAACAGGGCGGCTGCGCTGTTGACGACGCAACGCATTTTGTTCGCGATCAGCCTTTGCTCGCGATGGTCGCCACAGGCATCGTTGGCCTCATTCTGGGAGCGCTGCTGGCACGCCGCTGATGCCGGTGGGCCGGTGCCTCGCCATTGAGGCGCTGCAGTAACAGACACGACATCGACGTCAATGTCGTGTCTTCGATTGAGCGCATCTTCCAGGCGTTTGCACTTCGGTGGCCAAACTTTGCGCCAATCTCCCCCGTTTTGTAAGGCAAGGCCGCGGAGCGAGATGGCCGGCGGGCGGTCAAGCCGTCCGCTGGCGCCATTGCATCAGCGTAGTACTTCCTCGCCTTGAACTAGGTTCCGCTCGCTTGGGTATCCTTTGCCGAGCAACCCGGACGCCGGTAGTGCCGCCATTTTCATTCGGGCGAATGCCCGCAGCCAGCATAGTGCGCACCCCAGGAGAAGACGGACGCGTCGTGTCGATACAATCGCGCGCCCGGTCCGGTGGCTCACAGGAGGTTCACCAACGGGACGACGCAGAACCAGAGGATGTAGCCGAGTGTGCCGGCGAGCAGGCGGTCGATTCGGCGGGCGCGATCGCCGTGCCGTGTCTCGCGCACAATCATCATCGAAAGGACGATGGCGTGAACCGAGGCTGCGACCTCAATCCCAGCGAGTGCTTCGACGCCGGCCAGGTGGCGAAGCGCCGTCGCGGCGGCCGCGGCGGAGAGAGCCGAAACCGCAGCAAGGCCAAGGGCGCGCCGCGTGCCAAGTCGCACCACCAGCGTGCGCTTGTTCGCCGCGAGGTCGGCGTCTTGATCGGGTATGCCGGACAGGATGATCGCGGGCAGAACGGCGAGCGCCAGCGGGATCGCAAGCAGGAGCGGACCGGCCGCCGTCAATCTTCCCCCCTGCGCCGCGGCCCCGAGCATCATCACCCCGAAGCTGTGGGTCAGGGCGACGTCCAGTTCGCCGAGGCCCCGGTGGCAGAGCTTCAAGGGCGGCGCAGTGTAGCCGATGGCGAGCACGCCGAAGGCGCCATAAACCACCGCCGCAGGCCACGCCGCGACGCCGGGCACAGTCAGCAAAGCAGCCGCCGCCATGAACGACAATGCCAACGCGACCACCGCGCCGCGCTTCAGGGCGGAGTACGTAAGCGCGCCGGTCACGAGCACGCGCGAGCCGCCGGTCATGGGACCCCAGAAGCGGTTGCGGCGGTCGCTCTCGAAGTCGCCGATGTCGTTGACGAACACCGTCGCAGCTTCAAGCAGGAACACCGCAGCGTATCCGAGCCAGAATGCGGCGAGACCGAGCGGCGCGCCACCGGTGGCCGCAAGTGCGCCCACCCAGTAGGCGAGAAAGGCCATCGGGTGGAACTGGAGACGTGTCGCCGCGACCCATGGGGAAAGCACGACCACCACGCGCCCGAGAGGGCTGCGCGGCCCGTGGCGCAGCCGCACCCCGAGGGCGCGCGCCTCGTCGATCCATCGCTCGATCTGCGCCCGATCGGCCGACTTGACCGGGCCGAAGCGTGTGACGCAGGTGACATCGATGCCGCAGAACCCCAGCGTCGCGCGCGCCGTAGATCCAGCGGTAGACGAAGGCGAGCGTGTCCATGGTGGTCAGGATCTCGGCGGTGCGCCCGCCTAGCAGCCCCTCGTAGCCGGTTCCGCCCTCGGTTTCCCGAAACGCCCAGCCAGGCAACAGCACGCGGTCGAGCGCGCCCTTCAGGCGCGCCGGGGCGACGCCCCACCACGTCGGATAGACCAGGGCGATGTGGTCGGCGTCGCGATTGCGTGGCGGAGCCGTTCCAGGTCGGGCTCCAGCGATTGGGCGCGGGGGCTGACTTCGCGAACATCGGGATCGAACGCCATCTCGGAGAGATCGACGCACGCCACTGACGAGCCGGCGTCGCGCGCCCCTTCGGCATAGGCTTCAGCAAGAGCGCCGTTCAGGCTTCGAACACCACCAGGATGGCCGAGCAGCACCCTCAGCCATCCCCTCATTTCGCATTGCCATAGAATCCGTTGAATTCGGATGCTGTTCCGATGGCTCTGGCGAAGGCTTGCATGAGGGGGATCAGGCGGTGCTCGGGCATATTGGGGATCAACTCGTAGAGCATGCAGC
>JANXSA010000406.1 GCA_025352915.1 Rhodospirillales bacterium
GAAGCTGCGTCCGTCGCCGATCAGCACCAGCGCCTTGATCGCGTCATCGGCCAGGCCCTCGTTCAGGCACGCCACGATCCCTTCCGGCACGCCGGGGCTCAGCGCGTTGACCGGGGGATTGTTGACGATGATGACGCCGACGTCACCGTGGCGTTCAAGGCGGACGAGAGGCGAGTCGGTCATGGGGCGGTTCCTGCCGTTTCTGCGTGAGCTTGGCTGGCAGGTTAGGGGATCACCCCGGAGGCGTCCAGGTTGGGACGGCTCAATGCGGCGCCATCACCAGCGCGTCGTCCTCGGTTGCAGCATAGGCCCAGCACGATTCCGGCGGCAGCGCTACGGCCACATCGGCGCCCACGGGATAGCGCGCCGCGGTGCCCACCTCGATGCCTTCGATCGTGATGCCGAACACCGCGAGGTCATAGCTCGTCTGCATACCAAGGTAGCGCTGGGCGGTAACGCGCGCGGCGACCCGGTTTTCGCTGCCGGCGGCTTCGGTGAAGCGGATGTTTTCCGGCCGCACCGCCACCCGCACCGCCGTTCCCGGGATGACGGATGCCGGCATCCAGGCGCGCAACAGGGTGCCATCGGCCGTCTGCACCGTGCCGAAATCACCGTCGCGCGCGGTGGCCCGTCCGGGGATGAAGTTCGACGCGCCGGTGAAGGCAGCCACGAAAAGATCGGCCGGCCGGTTATAGACTTCCTCGGGCGGGGCGAGTTGCAGCAGCTTGCCGTCGCGCATCACGCCGATCCGGTCGCCCAGCACCACTGCCTCGGTCTGGTCATGGGTAACATAGAGCGCGGTCAGCCCGGCCTTCTTGATGATCCGCCGGAGGTCGTCACGCAACCGCAACCGCAACTGTGCGTCGAGATTCGACAACGGCTCATCCAGCAGCAGCAGCCGCGGCGCATAGACCATGCTGCGCGCCAGCGCCACGCGCTGCATCTGCCCGCCGGAAAGCTGCGTCACCGGCCGGTCGGCATAGCCGGACAGGTCCACCAGTTCCAACGCCTCGGCGATTTTCGCATTCGCCTGGGCGCGCGACAATCCGCGATTCTGCAGTGGGTAGGCCACGTTTTGCCGCACCGTCATATGCGGCCAAACCGCGTAGGACTGGAACACCATGCCGATATTGCGCAACCGCGGCGGCATCAGCACACCGCGCGCCGGCGCCGAGATGATCGCATCGCCGAGCCCGATCTCGCCATCGGTCGGGTGTTCCAATCCGGCGACACAGCGCAGCGTCGTGGTCTTGCCGCAGCCCGAGGGGCCGAGCAAAACCACGATCTCGCCGGCGGCAATGGTAAAGCTGACGTCATCCACCGCCGGCTTGCCGGTGGGGAAAACCTTGCGCAGGTTCGAGACGCGCAGTTCGGCGGACATCAGCTATTCTTCCCGTCAAGCAGTTACTGGCGATAGCCGAAAGTCTTGTTCCACTCGGGGATCCAGGTCTCGCGCAGCTTCTCGAATTCCTCGAACTTGGGCACCCACAGCTTGGCCACCTTGGGGTCGAAGCCCGGCGGATTGTACGGCGGGGCCTTCAGCGAGGTAAGGTTGCCGTGGTCCTTGATCGAGTGAATTTGACCCTCGTCGGACATGCTCCAGTCGAGGAACAGTTTCGCGGCATTGGGGCTTTTCGCAGTCTTCGGAATGCCGGTGGCATAGGGCACGATCGGAATACCCTCGGGCGGGAAGAAGGTCTGCACCGGGGCGCCGTCGCGCTGCTTGGTGTAGATGACGTTGTAGACCAGCGGCGCGATCTCGACCTCGCCGCGCACCATGGCGTCCGATAGCGGCGCGCCGGAGGGATACAGCGCCGGCTTGGTCGCGGCCTGCCGGGCCCAGTAATCCTCGCCCAGCACCTGGCGCTCGAACATCACCCGGGTCCAGGTGGTGCCGCCCGAGGGCGCGATCACCTGGGCGATGGTGCCGGGCTTGTAGAGATCGCCGCGCGTCAGATCCATCCAGGTCTTCGGCGGGTTTTTCACCAGTTCGGAGTTATAGGCGATGCACCAGCCCGGGGTGATGCGCGGCCACAGCTTCGGCGAAACCAGCGCGCCCGGCAGGTAGTCCTCGGCGTTCGGCGGCGCGTAGTCGGCGAACAAATCTTCGATCGCTTTCATCAGTCCGCGATCGGAATGGTCGATCACGTCGGCGGTCAGCTTGCCGGCGGCCGCCTCGGTCTTGACCCGGGTGATCAGCTGGCCGCCCGGCGCGCGCACCATCTCGATGCGGATGAACGGGTAGCGTTTGTTGAACAGGTTGATGGTCTCCTGCTCCACCTCGGCAAAGGCGGCGGTGTAGTAGGTGAAGCGGCCCTCCTTGCGTGCGGCTTCAACCAGGCTGGCGGGCGGGTTGAACGGTTTTTGCGCACGGGCGGGGCCGTAGGACAGCGTGGTGCCCAGTGCGCCAAGCCCGGCCATGCCCAGCAGGCCGCGGCGGTTGAGTTTCAGCTCCGACATGGCATTTTTCCCCTGCGTTGTTGTGAAAGGCTCAGCCGGCACGGCCAACACTGCCGCTGGCGGCGCCGCGTGTCAGTACTTGGGTGATGCCGATGAGAACGGCAAGGATGACCATCTGCACCAGGCTGAACGCGGCGGTCAGCCCGACATTTCCGCCCTCGTAATAGTCGAGCAGCTTCACCGCCATGACGACCGTGCTGCTGGAATACAGGAACAGCGACGAGCCGAGCTCGCGGATCGCCAGGATGAACAGCAGCGTCATCGCCGCCACAACGCCGGGGCGGGCCAGCGGCAGCACGATGCTGCGGATCGTCGACAACGTGCCGCGGCCACACAGCCAGGCCGCCTCCTCCAGCTCGCGGTGGATCTGCATCAGTGAGCTGGACAGCGCCTTGACCGTATCCGGCATGAACCGCGCGACAAACGCCAGCGCCAGGATCCAGATCGAGCCATAGAAGCCGAACGGAATGCTGATCCAGGCCCAGAGATAGGCGACCCCGATGACCAGCCCCGGAATGGCCACCGGGATGGTGGCGATAACGTCGATCCAGCGCTTGGCCGGCGCATTGGTGCGCGTTACGGTATAGCCAATGGCGAAGGCCAGCACGCCGCCAATCACCGCGGTAATCACGCCGACCTGCATGGTGTTGATGATCGAGTTCATCGTCGCGGGATTCTCGAACAGCCGCTGGAAATGCAGCATCCCGTACTGGCTGGCATCGAACAGGCTGGATATGTCGCGGATGAACAGAAAGCGGCGGAACGCGGCCACGATCAGCGCCAGCGTCGGCAGCACCACCACCACCAGCAAATAGAGGATCGCCAGCCCCAGGGTCAGGAAGCGCCACGGCCCCAGGTTGAGCGCGCGCGGGCGGAACGCCTTGCCCGCCACCGTGGTGTAGCTGCGGCCCGACAGCACCTTCTGTTGCAGCACCACCAGGATCGCGGTGGCGACCATCAGGATCAGCGCCACGGCTGCGGCCTTGCTGTATTCGGGCGGGGTCCAGGCGGTAAGCTGGAAGATGTACGTCGTCAGCACCGGGATATTCGCTGGAGCGCCCAATACCGCAGGAATGCCGTAAATGCCGAGCATCACCACGAAGGATAGCAGCATGCCCGAGATGATCGCTGGTGCGATCAGCGGAAAGGTGATGGTGAAGATGGTGCGAAACGGCGTGGCGCCGGAAATCTCGGCGGCCTCTTCCAGCGACGGGTCCATGTTGCGCAGGGCGGAGGCGGTGAACATATAGACATATGGCGCGTAGTACATGCCGAAGACGAAGATGATGCCGGACATCGAATACAGGTTGATCCGCCAATCCAGCCCGAATTTGGCCAGGAAGGTGTTGATCAGCCCGGTCTTTGGCGAGCCCAGCAAAGCCCAGGCAACGCCGGCCACCAACGGTGGCACAAACAGCGGCAGCATCCCGGCCGTGGCGATCAGCCCCTTCCACGGCGTATTGGTCCGCACCACGATCCAGGCGAAAAACAGCCCGATCACCACCGCCACCGCCGTCCCGCCGGCACAGGCGACCAGCGTGTTGCCGAGCGCGAAATGCACGTTCTCGTTGGCCAGCACATCGATAAAGCTCGAAATCGAGATCGCTTCGAGGTGATAGCCGTCAACCACCGGATTGAGGTTGGTTAGCGCCCCCACCAGCAGCATCGCCGTGGGGTACAACACCAGGAAGGTCAGGATCAGCAACAACGCGCCGGACCAGGCGTTGGCCACAAGCTTCGCCGGCTGGAACGCCACGCGCCAAGAATGGGATGTCACGCCGTCTCGATTGCCCCCTGCGGCCGCCATGATGCGCCAGCCTTCGTCGCGCCCTATAGGGCAAAGGTAACAGAAGGTGCAATCAGCTTTCGCAAGCCGAGCAAAGGGAAGGCAAGCAAGCCTCCGGCGGCAAAGGTCCCCCGGCCCTTTGCCGCCGAAGGCTTGCTTACCCTTCGGCCCGGACCACGCGACTGATGACGGGCCAATAAAGCTTGC
>JANXSA010000430.1 GCA_025352915.1 Rhodospirillales bacterium
ATTAAGGCCTCGACGCCCCCCTTAGCCGAAGGCGCTTCATAGACGAGGTCCAGGGTCTCGGACCCTGGTGGAGTCGAGGGGCGAAGCCCCCGCCTTGCTAGCCCCGACGCAGGTTCCAGAACAGTGGATACCCGTCCAGCATCCCGGTCAGCCCCGCGGCATAGGCGGTCGGGCGCACCCATTGCCCCAGCGGCACATAGGGCACATCGGCAAACGCTTGGACCTGGATATCCGCCGCCACGCTGCGTTGCGCCGCCAGGTCGGGGGCCGCCAGCCAGGTCCGCCGCATCGCCTCCAGCGCCTGGCTGGTTGGCCAGCCAACTTCGCTGGCTGTGCCGTCAGCCGACAGGTAGCGGTGCATGCCGGGATGCCACTGGTCCAGCCCGGACCAGTAGCCGAAAACCGCATTCCACCCGCCCGCCCCGCCGGCTTGCTGGCGCAGCAGGCGCGGCACCAAGCCGGCCACCGGCACCTCCACCAGTTCCGCGGTGAAGCCGACGCGCCGCATCATCTCCACACCCAGTGCGGCCATCGCACGCGGCGCCGGCATGTCGGCGATGCCCAGCACCACCACCGTCTCGCCGCGATAGCGGGTGGCCGCGAGCGCCGCGCGTGCCCGCGCGACGTCGGGCGGCATTGGCAATGCTGCCATCCCGGCCGCACTCGCCATCGGCGATTGCGGCGTGAAGAACCCAACCGCCGCGCGCCGGTATGCAGCACCGCCGCCATTCGCCGCCAGCATGAACCCGTCCTGGTCCACCGCCGGCAGCACCGCCCGGCGGATCTCCGGGTCATTGAATGGGAAGGTCAGGTGGTTCATCCGCATCGTGCCGATAAAGCCGGTATGCTCATGCACCCGCAGCGCCAGCCCGCGATCCCCGGCGATGGCGGGATAGGCGCTGGCCGGCGGCCCCTCCCACCAATCCACCATCCCTGACTGCAACGCCCCCAGTGCCGCGCCGGCATCGGGCATGACGTGCCACTCCACCCGGTCGAAATGCGCCAGCTTCGGCCCGGCGGTAAACGACGGCACCCCGGACCCGCGCGGCACATAGCCATCATGGCGGGCATAGGCCAGCATCCGCCCGGCCTGCCGCTCCTTGGCCAGAAAGCGGAACGGCCCGCTGCCGATGCTCTCGCCGATCGCGTGAAACTCGGCCCCCTCGGCGATCCGCGCCGGCATGATCACGCAACTTGCCATCCCCGGCGCACCCAGGGCCGCCGCCAGCATTGGAAAGCGCCGCTCCAGCCGGAACACAATGGTGCGGTCGTCGGGCGCCAGCACCTCGGCCGTCGCGGCCATCAGCGCCTGCCCCATCATGTTGTGCGCGCCCCAGCGCAGGATGCTGGCCACGCAGTCGCGCGCCAGCACCGGGGCGCCGTCATGGAACAACAACCCCTCGCGCAGCCGGATGCGCCAGGTCCGCCCGCCATCCTCCACCACATGGCCGTCGGCCATCTGCGGCTGCACCCCGCCCGCGGCATCGGTGCCGAACAGCGTGTCGTAGATCATCATCGCGTGGTTGCGCGTCTCCAGGAACGGCCAGAAGGTCGGGTCGAACCAGGTCAGGTCGCGCTGCGGCACAAAGCGCAGCGTGCTGGTCCGCGTATCCCCGGCCAAGGCAGGCGCTGCTAAACCGGCCGCGGCCGCAACCACCGCGCGTCGTGTCAGCCCCCGCGTCAAATCCGTGCTCCCCGTCCCGTTATGGCATGGCTTCGTCCAAAGCCACCCAGCCGCCGCCCTCGGCGCGCGAACGCAGCGCCGCATCGACAAACATCATCCCCTCCAGCCCGTCCCGCGCATCCGGGAAGTCGAGCGCCAGCGGATCGACCGGCTGCGACGTCAGCCTGGCCGCGATCAACTCCGCAGCATCGCGATAAAGATTGGCGAACGCTTCGGTCAATCCCTCCGGATGCCCGCGCGCAATCCGCACCAGCCGTGCTGCCTGTGGCAACAAATCAGCGTCACCGCGCGCTAGTATCTGTACCGGCCGGCCCTGCAACGCCAGTTTCAAATAGTTGCTGGTCGTGTGCTGCCACTCGATATGACCAAGCTCGCCGAACACCCGCAGCGTGATCGCGTTCTCGGTCCCCGCCATCGCCTGGCTCACCAGCAACGTGCCGGGCACGCCCCCCTCGAAGCGCAGGAACATCGCGCCGTAATCATCCACCACCCGCCCCGGCACGATCGCCCCGAGATCGGCCGACAGTCCGACCACTTTCCGGCCGGAGACAAACCGCGCCAGATGATACGCATGCGTGCCGATATCGCCCAGCACCAGCGACGGCCCCGATCGTTCGGCCGCAAGCTTCCACGCCAGCTTGCGGGTGATCGTGCCGTCCTCCACCCGCCCGCTCATGCCGGCCTGGATATACTCCACCTGCACTGCGCGCAGCGCCCCGATCGCACCGGCCGCGACCATCGCGCGCGCCTGGCGGATCATCGGATAGCCGGCATAGCCATGCGTCAGGCAGAACACCGTCATCGAGCGCCGCACCCGATCAGCGATCTCGGCCGCCTCGGCCACCGAATTCGCCAACGGCTTGTCGCAGATCACAT
>JANXSA010000453.1 GCA_025352915.1 Rhodospirillales bacterium
CGAAGGTGGCGTTGGCGGCGATCAAGGGTGAGCAGACGCTTGCCGAACTGGCCAAGCTGTTTGACGTGCACCCGCACCAGATCACCGCCTGGAAGGCGCAGTTGCAGGAGAGCGCGGCCGGGGTCTTCGGTTCTGGTGCTGGGCGGCCTAGGCGGTGCTTGTGGTCGACTTGAAGGTGCTGCATGCGAAGATCGGAGAGCTGACGCTGGAGAAGGATTTTTTGTCCGACGCGCTCAGCAAGGCCGGCCTGCTGAGCGGAAAACGATGATCGACCGCGTCCATGCCCTGCCACTCGTGCAGCAGGCGTCGCTGCTGCGGCTGAGCCGGAGCACCGTGTATTACCTGCCTCGCCCGGTGCCACCGGCGCGGCTGGCGATCATGCACCGGATCGATGCGCTGCATCTCGAATACCCGTTTGCGGGCAGTCGGATGCTGCGCGACCTGCTGCGGGCAGAAGGGATCGCGATCGGCCGGCTGGCGGTGGCCACGCTGATGCGGCGGATGGGCATCGAGGCGCTGTATCGCCGGCCGAACACCTCCAAAGCGGCACCCGGGTGTGCAGGGCGGTGACAAAGCAGGCCACAGGATCGTCGGCGTTGTGCTGACGAGGGCGGTGCAAAACCCGTCCACTGTTTTGGCTGCTCGCTTTGGGGGCGGCCGGGGATGTTTGCTGTGGAAATTTACGCAGCGGTTCGCAGCTTTGTGTTTATCAAGGGCAACAGCCGCCGTGAGGCGGCGCGGGTGTTCGGCCTGAGCCGCGAGACGGTTTTGAAGATGTGCCGGTTTTCGCTGCCGCCGGGCTACACGCTGACGGCGCCGGTGGCGAAGCCCAAGCTAGGCGCGCTGCTGCCGGTGATCGATGCGATCCTGGAGGCTGACCGGACCGCGCCGATCAAGCAGCGGCATACGGCCAAGCGGATCTTCGAGCGGCTGCGCGACGAGCACGGCTATGGCGGCGGCTACACCGTGGTGAAGGATCACGTGCGGCGCCAGGTGGCGCGTGAGCGCGAGGTGTTCGTACCGCTGGCGCATCCGCCGGGGCATGCGCAGGTGGATTTTGGCGAGGCTGTCGGCGTGATCGGCGGTGTGCTGCAGAAGATCCATTTCTTTTGCATGTCGCTGCCGCATTCCGACGCATGCTTTGTGAAGGCCTATCCGCGCGAGACGACCGAGGCGTTCCTCGACGGTCATGTCTCGGCCTTTGCCTTCTTTGGCGGCGTGCCGCTGTCGATCCTTTACGACAACCTCAAGATTGCTGTGGCGAAGATCTGCGGTGACGGCAAACGCGAGCGCACGCGGGCGTTCACCGAACTGGTCAGCCACTATTTGTTCGCCGATCGCTTTGGTCGCCCGGGCAAGGGCAATGATAAAGGCAAGGTCGAAGGTCTGGTCAAATACGCCCGCACCAACTTCCTGACGCCTATCCCAGAGGCGGCGAGCTATGATGATCTGAACACCATGCTGGCCGAACGCTGCAGCTCGCGCTGGCAGGACCACGCCGGACGGCATGCTCAGAGCATCGGCGAGCGGCTGGCGGCCGATCTGGCCGTGCTGCGCGAGTTGCCTGTGGTCCCGCTGGAGGCGTGCGAGAAGCGCGCGGGCCGGGTCTCGTCGACCGCGCTCGTCCGCTACCGCTGCAACGACTACTCGGTGCCTACGCGCTTTGGCTTCCAGGATGTCATGGTGAAGGGGTTCGTCGACGAGGTCGTAATCCTGTGCGGCGGTGCCGTCGTCGCGCGGCACCCTCGCGCCTATGGCGAGGGTGCGTTTGTCGCCGATCCGCTGCATTACTTGGCCCTGATCGAGACCAAGCCGAACGCGCTCGACCAGGCGGCGGCGCTGCAGGGCTGGAACCTGCTGGAAGTGTTCCAGCATCTGCGCCATCTGCTCGAGGCGCGCATGGGCAACCGCGGCAAGCGTGAGTTCATCCAGGTGCTCCGGCTGCTCGAGGCCATGTCGCTGGAGGTTGTCACGGCTGCGGTGAGCCAGGCGATCCATTTGGGTGCCATCGGGTTCGATGCAGTCAAGCTGATCGCGCTGGCGCAGATCGAGCGGCGGCCTGTGCGCCTCGATCTGGCGGCCTATCCGCATCTGCCCAAGCTGATGGTGCAGACGACGCGGGCGGCGGATTATGCGGCGCTGGTGCCGGAGATCGCCGCATGACCGGCAAGCCGATATCCGATGCCATGCCGGCGGGCACCATGAGCGGGACGCCACATGTGTTGCTCGCGCATCATCTCAAGCAGCTCAAGCTGCCGACGGTGCTGCGCGAGTATGACAAGGTGGCCCGCGAATGTGCCCGGGAGGACGTTGATCACCCCCGCTACCTGCTGCGACTGGTCGAACTTGAGCTGATCGACCGCGAGCGGCGCATGGTGGAACGGCGCATCCGTGCGGCCCGGTTCCCTGTCGTGAAGAACTTCGACACCTTCGACTTCATCGCCATGCCTGGGCTCAACAAGATGCTCGTCCTCGAGTTGGCCCGCTGCGAATACATCCTTCGCCGTGAGAACATCATAGCGCTTGGCAACAGCGGCACGGGCAAGACCCATGTGGCGCTCGCGCTGGGGCTTGCCGCCTGCCAGAAGGGGTTCAGCGTTGGGTTCACGACCGCGGCCGCGTTGGTCAGCCAGTTGCTGGAGGCGCGCGACGAACGGCGGCTGCTGAAGCTGCAGCGGGACCTGGCCTCGGTGAAGCTGCTGATCATCGACGAACTCGGTTACGTTCCACTGTCACCCAGCGGCGCCGAGCTGTTGTTCGAGACCTTCTCGCAGCGCTACGAACGCGGTTCGACCATCGTGACATCGAACCTGCCGTTCGAGGACTGGACCTCGGTGCTGGGTTCGGAACGGCTGACCGGCGCGCTGCTGGACCGGCTCACCCACCACGTCAGCATCCTGACGATGAACGGCGACAGCTACCGCCTCAAGCAATCCGCCGGACGCCGGCGTGTGGTCGCCAGGGCGGAGCAAAACCAGGCCCACGCCGCCGCTCCAGAGACCGGCGAAATCACACAATCCTGACCGACTTTGCTGGCGCCACCTTGCAGCCAGGACCCCGATCGGGGGCCTGGCTGCAAGGCATCACGCCGCGAACGAGTGGCCTGCTTTTACTCCGCCACACTGGCCTGGAATTCGACCACCGTTGACACCGGCGGATGGTCGTCGGCGCTCTTGCGCTTCCACTGCTTGCCCGTCTTCGTGCCCATCATGCGCAGAAGGTCGGGCAACTCGGCGGCGGCGTATGTGAAGAACAGCTTTATCCCGGTGCCGGATGGCGACACCTCCGCATAGGTGGCGAACTCCGTAACGATCTCGGCCGCCCACGGCGCCAGGTTGCCGTCAGGGTCACGGCATGTATCCAGGTCGACGCCGCCCAAGGCCAGACCATTTCCCAGGTCGCCAAGTTCAATACCCACGCCACCAGCACCAAACGGTTTGGGGAGGCGATCTGCGGTTACCTGCGCAGCTGAACGGATGCCCCACGTCGAGGGGTCGTCGGCCTCAGCCCTACGCGTTGTGCCGGGGGTATAGGGCACCTTCGTTGGCTTTCCCCCCTCCCGTTCCTCGGTCTGCCAAGCGACCCAGCGCTGCACCGATGCAAGGTCGTGCAACGTGGTGATTTCGTCTTCGACTCCAATATCAATGTCGGGATGGACGCTGCCGTCAGCCATCGGCGTCCTCCACCTGGCTGCCGTTGATCAACCCCACCAAACCGTGCAGCAGCCGCTTCTCGTCCGCCTCCACGATAAGCAACTGGTCCAACTGGTCGCGTGGCAGATGCCTGTGGATCACCTCCTCGGTGAGCAGCCGAAGGGTTTCTGCCGGAATGGCGTCGAGTTCCACCGATACCGCGCCGAAGTCCTTCGCGCGGCTGTCGGTCGTTTTCGTCGGCCGCGTGGGCAGGTGGTAATCCGAGATCTGCGCTTCGGTGACCGCGGCCCGCTCGAAGTGGATCTCTGCACCCGGCGCCATCGCGCGCAGGGTCTCCTCGATCTTTTCCCCGGCATTCACCCCGCTCGGATCATGGTCTCCGAAGTGGTAG
>JANXSA010000456.1 GCA_025352915.1 Rhodospirillales bacterium
ATCTACCGAGTTGTGGACGGCGGCACAGGAGCAGCCGGATATCGTGATGATCGTCATGAACGATCGCGGCTACGGCGTGATCAAGCACATCCAGGATTCGCTATATGGCGGGCGGCGGTTCTATGGCGATTTGCTGGCGCCCGACTTGCAGCAACTGGCGGCGTTGGCGGGGGTGCCGAGCTTCAAGGTTTCCGACGGCTCGACGTTCGGGGCGACGGTGGCGCGGGCGCTGGCGGTGCGGGGGCCGACCTTGGTGGAGGTGGATATGACGGCGATTGGGGCGTTTCCGCCTTATGCGCCGTATGATAGGAAGCAGTCATAAGAAAGAATCTTCTTTTTCTGAAGAAAAAGAAGCAAAAAGACTTTTATCCGTTTTCGTTGGGGGGTAGCTGCCGGGCTAGCTTGCGCGCCAGGAGCCAGCCGATCAGGCCGCTGAGGGGGGCGGCGGGCATCAGCAGGAGCCAGCCGATGTTGGCGCCCTGGACGACGAGGCCGAGGCCGATGCCGAGGAGGAGGCCGCCGATGAGGCCGCCGGCGACGCCGGAGGAGAGGCCGAGCCAGATGATGTCCGAACGGGTGATCATGCGCCGGAGGTAAGGCTAGGCCGTGGAGTTGGCAAGCGGATGAAGTTTTTTTGGTTCTTTTTGTTCACAAAAAGAACACCTTGCCTCGCCTGATTTGACTCTGGAAGGGCTCGCCAGTATACGCCCGGGCATTGCCGGGAACGTGGACAGGCCTTCGGGGTCTGCGCCCGTCTTTTGCTGTTCTGCAAAGGGCCTACCGGTGCAACAAGCCGCGTTCATGCTCGTAAGGGCAGGGCGGCGCCTGGAAGAAAGGGCACGCGCATGACCAAGCGCGCCGAAAGTAAGTACAAGATCAACCGCCGCCTCGGGGTGAATCTCTGGGGCCGGCCGAAATCCCCGTTGAGCAAGCGCGATTACGGCCCCGGCCAGCATGGCCAGCGGCGCAAGGGCAAGCCGACCGATTTCGGCATTCAGCTGATGGCGAAGCAGAAGCTCAAGGGCTATTACGGCAACATCGGCGAGAAGGCATTCCGGAAATATTATTTCGAGGCGGTGCGCCGCAAGGGCGATACCTCGGAGAACCTGATCGAGCTGCTGGAGCGCCGGCTGGATGCGGTGATTTATCGCATGAAGTTCGCGATCACGCCGTTCGCCTCGCGGCAGTTCGTGAACCACGGGCATGTGCTGGTGAACGGCAAGAAGCTCAACATCCCGAGCTACCAGGTGAAGGACAATGACCTGATCGAAGTCCGGGAAAAGTCGAAGCAACTGGCGATGGTGCTGGATTCCTCGCAGAGCGCCGAGCGTGACGTTCCCGACTACCTGGAAGTCGATCACCGGGCGATGAAGGGCCGCTTTGCCCGCGCGCCGAAGCTGTCGGACGTGCCGTATCCGGTGCAGATGGAGCCGAACCTGGTGGTCGAGTTCTACTCGCGCTGATCCGGCCTGGTTATGGAAAGGCCCGCTCCCGGAAGGGGGCGGGCCTTTTTCGTTTTTGCGGCTGCGCGTGGGGGGATCAGACCGCCAGCTTCAGTTCCTGTTGCACCAGCGACACCCAGTAGGCGACTCCGACCGGGATGGCGTCGTCGTTGAAGTTGAAGAGCGGGGTGTGCAGGCCGGGGGTGCGGCCGGACTCGGCGCTGCCGTTGCCGACGAAAATGAAGGCGCCGGGCTTCTTCTCCAGCATGAAGCAGAAGTCTTCGCCGCCGGTGATGGGGGGCGTGTTGTCCTGGACCGCGGCGGCGCCGACGATGGCGGTGGCGGCGGCGATGGCGGTGTCGGTGTTGTCGTCGTGGTTGACCAGCGCGGTGGTGCCCCAGCGCAGTTTCACTTCGGCGGTGCAGCCATTGGCGGCGGCCAGGGCATGGGCCAGGCTTTCCATCCGGTCGTCGATGATCGCCTGCACGCGGCCGTTGAAGCAGCGCTGGGTGCCGGTGATTTCGATTTCCGCCGGCATGACGTTGGCGGACTGGTTGGAGCCGCCGTGGATTGAGCCGACGCTGATGACGGCGGTGTCGAGCGGGGCGACGTTGCGGCTGATGATGGTTTGCAGCGCCTGGATGTATTGCGCGGTGACGATGGTGACGTCGGTGGAGAGGTGGGGGGTGGCGCCGCCGTGGCCGCCGGTGCCGCGGAAGATGACTTCCCAGCGGCCGGAGGCGGCGAGCAGCGGGCCTTTGCGCAGGGCGAACTGGCCGACGGGCAGGCCGGGCATGGTGTGCATGCCGTAGACGGCGTCGCAGGGGAAGCGCTCGAACAGGCGGTCTTCGAGCATGGCGACGGCACCGCCGCGGCCTTCTTCGGCGGGCTGGAAGATCAGTTGCACGGTGCCGGCGAAGTCGCGGTGTTCGGACAAATAGCGGGCGGCGCCGAGCAGCATGGTGGTGTGGCCGTCATGGCCGCAGGCGTGCATGACGCCTTGGTTGGTGGAGGCGTAGGGCAGGGCAGTGGCTTCGGGGATGGCGAGCGCGTCCATGTCCGCGCGCAGGCCGATGCTGTGCTGGCCGGGGAGTTTGCCGCGGATGGTGCCGACGACGCCGGTCTGGCCCACGCCTTCGGTGGTTTCGATGCCCCATTCGCGCAGCTTGGCGGCGACGAGGGCGGCGGTGCGGACTTCCTCCAGGCCCATTTCGGGATGGGCGTGGATGTCGCGGCGGATGGCCGTCAGCTCGGCGTGGTAGCTGGCGATGGTGGCGCGCATCGTGTCGGTGGTCATGGTGGTCCCCCGGGGTTTCGCGGGGAGGCTAGCGGGGTTGGGGGCCGGGGCAAAGACGCAAACAGCAGGCTGGGTTGCCCCAGCCTGCTATGTGTCACGCGTGGTAGTGGCCGCGGTTCAGACGGCGCGAACGGCGCCCTCGCCAGCGTCGCCGGCATCGGCGGCGTAGAAGTTGCCGCCCTCGGCCTCGGAGACGCGGAAGCTGGCGCCCTCACCGGCGTCGTTGGCATCGGCGGCGTAGAAATTGCCGCCCTCGGCCTCGGAGACGCGGAAGCTGGCGCCTTCGCCGGCGTCATTGGCGTCGGCGATCACGGTTGCCTGGGCGACCGGGCCGGCATGCACCGGACCGGCGGCAACCAGCATGGTGGAGCCGAGCAGCACGGCCGCGAAGGTCGCGCGGCGCAGGGCGGTCAGCGAGAAGCCAAAGGTAGCGTTCATGTTCGTCATGTCAGTTCACCTGTTCCAGCCGGGCCCCCATGGGCGCCGGTCCGATTAGGGCGAAGGGTAGGGGCCGATAGGCTCGCCCATTCGTCGAGGCGGTAAGTAGGCCGATGCGGCACCGCGATAAACACCGCCATGGTTGACACTTTGTCTACTGAGAGTGGCTAATGAGCAGATAGAATGCCGAATTTCGCGCATTATCGCGCCGATCACATGACAATAGGGTAATGCAATGGATCGCTTTCTTGCCTTGGAAACCTTCGTGCGCGTTGTCGATCGCGGCGGATTCAGCGCCGCCGCGCAAGATCTGCGAATTTCTCGCGCAATGGTAAGCCGCCATGTGCAGGAGCTGGAGGCCCGGCTGGGGGCGAGGCTGCTGCACCGGACCACCCGCCGGGTGAGCCTGACCGAGGCTGGGCAGGTCTACTATGACCGCAGCGCGCATCTTCTGGCCGATCTCGCCTCCGCCGATAGCGAGGTGGGCGAGTTGCACACACGGCCGCGCGGTTTGCTGCGGATCAATGGGCCGGTGGTGTTCGGCTCGCTGCACCTGTCCGCCGCCATTGCCGACTACATGGCGGCGTTTCCCGAGGTGAAGATCGAGCTGACGCTGAACGACCGCACGGTGGATCTGGTGGAGGAGGGCTTCGATCTGGCGATCCGCATTGGCCGGCTGGCCGATAGCAGCCTGATTGCGCGACGGCTGGCGCCGTGCCGGCTGGTCATCGTGGCCTCGCCGGACTACCTGGCCCGGCGCGGCACGCCGCAGGAGCCGGGCGATCTCACTAAGCATGACTGCATTCGCTACATGTATGGCGAAGGTGGCGATGTCTGGCATTTCCAGGGGCCGGACGGCAAGCTGGCGGTGCGGGTGCACGGGCAGCTGCGCACGAACAACGGCGACGCGATGCGCATCGCCGCCAGCCGCGGCATGGGCATTGCCGTGATCCCCAGCTTCATCGTCAGCGAGGAGTTGGCCAATGGCGCGCTGGTGCCGCTGCTGAAAGGCTGGGGCGCCGCCGAGGAGATCGCGCTGCACGTGGTCTATCCGCCGGGGCGCAACCCGTCGGCCAAGCTGCGCAGCTTCATCGATTTCCTGGTGCCGCGGTTCGGCGAGCACCCGGTCTGGGACGCGTGGATGACGAAACCCGCCTCTTGACGGGGCATTCATGCCGCAGCAGGGATGACGCGGTTTTTCGGAGGTCGCCCCATGGATCCAGTTCTCGTTGAAGTCACCCGCGGCGGGCGCGTCGAATCCGCCCATCGCGGCGCCGTCATCGTGGTGGATGCCACCGGCGGCGTGGTGTTTGCGGCCGGCGATGTCGACCAGGCGGTGTTTCCGCGCTCGGCGATCAAGGCGTTGCTGGCGCTGCCGATGGTCGAAAGCGGGGCGGCGGCGCGGCTCGGGCTGAGCGATGCCGAGATCGCGCTGGCGTGCTCGTCGCATTCCGGCGAGGAGGATCATGTGGCCACGGCAACCTCGATGCTGGCCAAGGCCGGGCGGGATGCCTCGGTGCTGGAATGCGGCACCCACTGGCCGAGCTATGACGGGGCGGCGCGGGCGCTGGCGGCGGCGGGCAAGCTGCCGAGCGCGCTGCACAACAACTGCTCGGGAAAGCATTCCGGCTTCATCTGCCTCGCCTGCGATCGCGGCGACGATCCCGCGGGCTATGTGCTGCCCGGCCACCCGACGATGCAGGTGATCACCACCGCCCTGGCCGAGATGACCTCGACCGCGCTGGATACACGCAATTTCGCCGTCGATGGCTGCTCGATCCCAACCTATGCGATCCCGCTGCGGGCGCTGGCGCTGGCCTTCGCGCGCTTCGGCACCGGGCAGGGGCTCGCGGCCGACCGGGCGGCGGCAGCCAAGCGCATCCGCCAGGCGGTGGCGGCCCAGCCGCGCATGGTGGCCGGCACCAATCGCTTCGACACCCGCATCATCGCCGCCCTGGGCGAGCGGGTGTTCGTCAAGGGTGGTGCCGAGGGCGTGCATTGCGGCGCCATCCCGGAGCTGGGCATCGGTATCGCGGTCAAATGCGACGATGGCGCCGGACGGGCGGCCGATATCGTCACCGCCGCGCTGATCGCCCGGCTGCTGCCGAATAACGGCCAAATCGACCCCGTGGTGGCCAAGATCGCCAACCCAACCTTGACTAACTGGAACGGCATCGAAGTCGGCACCATGCGCCCGGCGGCGGCGTTGGGCGGAGGCTAGGGAAGGAAGGCGGGGGCTTGGCCCCTCGACCCCACCAGGGTCCGAGACCCTGGACCTCGATTCTAAAGCGCCTTCGGCTCAGGGGGCCATCGGGG
>JANXSA010000463.1 GCA_025352915.1 Rhodospirillales bacterium
CCCCGCAACTCCGCCCGCCACCGCCCACAACGCCGCGCGCAACCGCGCCGCACCGGGCTTGAGCATCGCCGGCATGTACAAAGCATGCCGCCCGACCCGCACCCCCATCCCCTTCAGCACCGCCCGCTGCTGCGGCGACAAATCCTGATCCGTCTCCAGCGCCGGCGTCACCCCCAACCCCTCGGCCACCCGATGCAGCGCCCCGCGCAACGCCGGCGCCACCCGCGCGGCCTCGGCGGCAGCAAACAATCCCGGCAGTGCGGCCTGCAAATGCCCATCCAGAAAACCCTGCAACCGCACCCGGATGCGCTCGCGCTGCGCCCCGTCCAGCAGCGGGCTGTCGCGCACCTCCACCATCGGCCGCAACCGCCCGCCCCCCGGCCGCAACCCGGCCACCACATGCCCGTCCCACACAATCCCCGGCTGCGCCCCCAGCACCAACTCGAACGCGCCGTCGCCCTCCAGCCGCGCCACCCGCCGCGGAATCTCGTCCACCAAGGCCCTCCGGGCGGCGCGTAACACCAGCTTGCGCGCCTCGCCCTCGGTCATCGGGTCCGGCACGAAAGTAAAACCCTCGATATGCCCGACCGGATGCCCCTCGACGATCACCTCGCCGCGCCGCGTCACCGCCGACAACAGCGCCTGGCTCGCCCCCGGCTCCAGCCGCCGCAGCAGCATCGCCGCCCGCCGGTCGACAAACCGCGCGATCAGCTTCTCGTGCAGCGCGTCCGACAGCAAATCCTCGGCCGCCCGCGCCTGCCCCTGCCAATGCCCGGCATCGCGCAGCCAATCCGCCCGCGCCGCGATATACGACCACACCCGCACGCCGGACAACCGCTGCATCAGCGTGTCGATATCGCCATCCGCCCGCGTCAACGCCGCAATCTGCCCGGCAATCCAGTCGGTCGGAATCGCCCCATCCTTCACCACATGGGCAAAAATCCGCGCACACAGCCGGGCATGGCTGTCATCGGCGATCTTGCGGAAATCCGGAACCTGACAGGCCTCCCACAACAACCGCACCCGCGCCCGCCCGCGCGCCAACCCACGGATATCGGGGTCCCGCGCCAGCGCCACCAGCGTCTCCAAATCCGACGCCTCATTGCCCCGCACCAGCACCGGCACCGGCGGCGCCATCTGCAACCCGCCCAGCAACGCATCAATATGGGAGAAATCCAGCACGCTGTTGCGCCAGCAAAGCTGCCCCAACGGCTCGAAACTATGCCCCTCCACCGCCCGCACCAGCTCATCATCCAGCGGCGGGCACTCGGCGGTGCTGCCAAACGTCCCGTCGCGCATCCCCCGCCCCGCCCGCCCGGCAATCTGCGCCACCTCGCTGGCCATCAACCCGCGCGGCCGATGCCCGTCGAACTTCGACAACCGGGCAAACGCCACATGATCCACATCCATGTTCAGCCCCATCCCGATGGCATCCGTCGCCACCAGGAAATCCACCTCCTTGTTCTGATACAGCGCCACCTGCGCGTTGCGCGTCCGCGGGCTCAACCGCCCCATCACCACCGCGCAGCCGCCCCGCCGCCGCCGTATCGCCTCGGCAATCGCGTAGACCTCCGCCGCGCTGAACGCCACCACCGCACTGCGCGGCGGCAGCTTGGCCAGCTTCATCGGCCCGGCATGGGTCAACTGCGACAACCGCGGCCGCGTCTGCACCGAAATCCCCGGCACCAACCGCCGCAACAACGGCCCCACCGTCTCCGCCCCCAGCAGCATGGTCTCCACCAGCCCGCGCGCATGCAGCAGCCGGTCGGTAAACACATGCCCCCGGTCGGGATCGGCACAAAGCTGGATCTCATCCACCGCCAGGAATTCCACCCGCCGGTCCAGCGGCATCGCCTCGACCGTGCACGAGAACCACCGCGCCTCCGGCGGCACGATCTTCTCCTCCCCAGTAATCAGCGCCACATACTTGGCGCCCTTCCGGGCGACCATCCGGTCATAGTTCTCGCGCGCCAGCAGCCGCAGCGGAAAACCGATAATGCCGGATGCATGCGCCAGCATCCGTTCGATCGCGAGGTGCGTCTTTCCCGTATTGGTGGGGCCCAGCACCGCCTTCACCCGGGGAGCGAATCCCGACATAAGTGAATGTTTGGGGCGGTTGGCGCCGAATGCAAGCGCCTCCCCGATCGCGGCGCGGCTACTC
>JANXSA010000485.1 GCA_025352915.1 Rhodospirillales bacterium
CCCCCCCCCCCCCCCCCCTTCCTGTAAATGACCGAACGCTTGCTGATCCCCGCCATTTCCACCCTGGCCATGCTGGCCGTCCTGCTGTTCCTCGGTACCTGGCAGATGGAGCGCCATGCCTGGAAACAGGACGTGCTCGCCGCCATCGCCGCCGCCGAACAGCGCCCGCCCGTGCCGCTCGCCGCTGCCCCGCCGATGCTCGCCCGCGTTCGCGCCGAAGGCCAGTTCGCCCCGATCAGCGCGCTCTACGGTGCCGAGGTCCGCGACGTCGCCGGGGTGCCAACCGGTGGTGCCCGCCTGCTGGGCGTCTTGCTGCGTGACGGCGCTCCGCCGGTGCTGGTCGATCGCGGCTGGGTGCCGGTGCCCACGCCGAACGTCGCCACCGGCCCGGCCACGATCGACGGCTACATCCGCCCGCCAGACGAGCCCGGCACCTTCACCCCGGCCGACGACCTCCCCGGCCGCCGCTTTTACACCCTCGCCCCCGCCGCCATCGGCCGTGCGCTCGGCTTTCCCGAACTCGCCCCCTTCGTCCTGGTCGCCATGCGCCCGCCGCCCGCAACCGGCTACCCCGAACCCGCGCACACCATGCCGCGCCCGGCCAACAACCACTTGACCTATGCGCTCACCTGGTACGGGCTTGCCGGGGTCCTGCTGGTGATCTTCGCTCTTCATGCTCGCAAGGTACTCCGCCCATGAACATGCATCCAGAAGCCGCCTATGCCCGCCTCACCGCCCGCGTCACCCGCATCGCCACCATCAACGAGGCCGCCGGCATGCTCGGCAGGGATGCCGCCGCGATGATGCCCAACGGCGGCGGGGCGGCGCGCGGCGACCAGATGGCGGTGCTGGCCGGCCTCGCCCACGGCCTCGCCACCGAGCCCCAGGTCACCGACGACCTCGCCGAAGCCGAGACGGTGCCGCCCGCCGACCAATGGCACGCCGCCAATCTCCGCCTGATGCGTCACGCCCATACCCGCGCCACCGCCATCCCCGCCGACCTCGTCGAGGCACAGGTGCGCGCCAACTCGGCCTGTGAGCTGATCTGGCGGGAAGCCCGCCGCACTGCTGATTTTGCCATGGTGCGCCCCGCCCTGCAGGAAGTGTTCTCGTTGGTGCGTCAGCGGGCGGCGGCCCTGGCACCGGCACTTGGCCTGTCGCCCTGGGACGCTCTAGCGGATGGCTCGCAGCGCGGTACCCTGGCAGCCGATGTGGAGCCAGTGTTCGACCGCTACGAGGAATTCCTGCGCGACGCCCTGCCACGGGCCGAGGCGCTGCAGGCGTCGCGTACGCCTCCTCTGCGCCCCGATGGCCCTTTTCCGCTCGATCGGCAGGAGGCGTTGTCGCGCCGGTTGTCGGCCCGCCTGGGGCTGGAGCCCGAACATTCCCGGCTCGATCGGTCCGCCCATCCGTTCTGCGGCGGCACCCCCACAGATGTGCGTATAACTACCCGCTACAACGAAGCTGATTTCAGTTCCAGCCTGCTTAGCACCCTGCACGAGACCGGCCACGCGCTGTACGAGCGGGGTCTGCCAACCGCCTTCGCGCGCCAGCCGGTGGGGGAGGCCGCAGGCATGGCGGTGCACGAAAGCCAATCGCTCATCGTCGAGATGCAGGCCTGCCGCTCAGATGCCTTTCTCGGATGGCTCGGCGCCGAACTGCAGTTGGTCTTCGGCGGCGTTGCGGCCCCTTATGCGCCGTCCAACCTAGTGCGGCTGTGGCGCCGGGTCGTGCGGGGTTTCATCCGCGTCGATGCCGATGAGATGACATATCCCGCCCACGTCATCCTCCGCTTTCGCCTGGAACGCGCGTTGCTGGCCGGCGATCTGGTCGTTGCCGATCTGCCGGGCGCGTGGAACGATCACATGCAAGGCCTGCTCGGCGTCTCGCCGCCGAACGATGCGCTAGGCGTTCTCCAGGATATCCATTGGTACGACGGTCTGGTCGGATACTTCCCAAATTATACGCTGGGGGCCATGGCCGCTGCGCAACTCATGGCAGCGGTCCGGCGCGCGGTGCCGGGGCTGGACGCGGCCCTGGCCCAAGGCGACCTCTCTCCCCTGATCGCTTGGCTGCGCACCAACGTCCACGCCCGCGGCAGCCTTCTCGGCTTCAACGACCTCCTCCGCGAAGCCACCGGCAAGCCGCTTGATCCCGCCGACTTCCAGGCCCACTTGACCGCGCGATATCTCAGTTAAGGCAGAAGAAGTTCTTTTTTTGAAAAAAAGAACCAAAAAACTTTCACCCATTTGCCGAACGTCAATCGGGAGGCAAACGGATAAAGTCTTTTTGCTTCTTTTTCTTCAGAAAAAGAAGACCTTCCTTACTTCTTCTGGGAGTACACCATGACCGCCCGCCAAAGAGCCGCCGCCTTCTGCGCCCGCTTCGGCCTGCGCGCGCCAATCCTCATGGCCCCGATGGCCGGCGCCTGCCCCCCCGCCCTCGCCGCCGCCGTCGCCAATGGCGGCGGCATGGGCGCTATGGGCGCGCTCACCAGCGACCCCGCCAGCATCGCCGCCTGGGTCGCCGCCTTCCGCGCCCACTCCAACGGCGCCTTCCAGCTCAACCTCTGGATCCCCGACCCCCCACCCGCCCGCGACCCCGCTGCCGAAGCCGAAGTGCGCAAAACCCTCGCCCGCTTCGGCCCAGAAGTCCCCGCCACCGCCGGCGACACCCCGCTCCAGGATTTCGACGCCCAGCTCGCCGCCCTCCTGGCCGCCCGCCCACACGCCGTCTCCTCGATCATGGGCCTCTTCCCCCCCACCGCCGTCGCCGAGATGAAGCGCCTGGACATTGCCTGGTTCGCCTGCGCCACCACCCTGGCCGAAGCCCGCGAAGCCCAGGCCGCCGGCGCCGACGCCATCGTCGCCCAAGGCTTCGAAGCCGGCGGCCACCGCGGCAGCTTCGCCCCCGAAGCCGCCGAACGCCAACTCGTCGGCCTCATCGCCCTCATCCCCCGCCTGGCCGACCACATCACCGTCCCGATCATCGCCACCGGCGGCATCGCCGACCCCCGAGGCATCGCCGCCGCCCTCACCCTCGGCGCCAGCGCCGTCCAAATCGGCACCGCCCTCCTGCGCACCCCCGAAGCCGCCACCCACCCCGCCTGGGCCGCCGCCCTCGACAACCTGGAACCCGAAGCCACCATGCCCACCCGCTGGTTCAGCGGCCGCCTCGGCCGCGGCGTCGCCACCACCTACGTCCGCGAAACCGCCGCCCTCCCCCCCGCGCCCTATCCCATCCAGCGCGGCCTCACCGCCCCCATGCGCGAAGCCGCCGCCCGCGCCAACGACCCCCACCGCATGCAACTCTGGGCCGGCCAATCCGCCGCCCTCGCCCGCCCCGAACCCGCCGCCGACCTCGTCCGCCAGCTATGGGACACCGCCCAAACCCTGATCCCCTAAGGAGCCCGCCAGCACGACCCGGAAGGTCAAGGCGCTCGACTGCGAGAAAGTTTGAAGCAAGCAGTTCTTTTTTGAAAAAAAGAACCAAAAAACTTTTATCCACTGGCATCGATACGAGTCGTCCAACCGGACTCAAATGGATAAAGTCTTTTTGCTTCTTTTTCTTCAGAAAAAGAAGAATCCTTCCTACACTCTCCTCAACTCTTCCTCACGCCCCGCCGGCACAAACCCAAAGATAAACACATAAGGATCCGAAGCCTCAAAACTCGCCGGCGAAGGCGACGCCACCTGCATCACCGCCGCATCAAACCCCTCCACCGCGTGCCACGCCCCATCCAGCGCATAAAACCCGCGATACCCCAACCCCGCCAGAAACCGCGGCACATCCCGCGTGCTGCCAACCCGATGCCGCTCCTCGATCTCCACCGTCAGCACCGGCATACACCGCCGCAGCGTCGCCTCCGCCCCGCGCAGCACCTCCTCCTCCGCCCCCTCCGCATCCACCTTCATCGCCGTCACATCCACCAACCCCAACGAATCCAGCGCCATCACCTCCACATCCCACCGCAAAATTCGCTCCACCCGCGGGTCACCCGCCGCAATCCCCGCGTAATCCTTCGCCACCGAAGCCCACTGTTCCTGCGCCACCCCGCCCACCACCGGCACCTCCAGCGACAACCGCCCCGTCCCAGTCCCCAACGCCTCCCGCCGCAGCGTCACCTGTCCCTCACACCCCGCCGCCCGAACCGCTGCCTCCAACCGCGCAAACGCCGGCGGCAACGGCTCGAACGCCAACACCCGCGCGCCCGCCAGCGCCGCCAGCGGCAACGTCAGCGCCCCATCATGCGCCCCCACATCCACAATCGTCCCCGCCCGGAACAGCGCCCGGTGAAACGCCAGCTCGTCCACCGCCTCAGGCCTGCAACACGCGCTCAAACAAATCCAACGCCGCGGCGGCAAACAGCCGCATGTTCTCCGCCCGGTCATCAATCCCGGTATCCACCTGGATGCTCGCCGAAAGTGGCCCCGACACGGCAAAACATCCCCGCCCCGACGGATGCCCATACCGGTTCCCCGACGGCCCCGCCGCCCCCGTCTCCGCCAGGCTCCAGGTGCTCTCGAACCGCGCCCGAACCGCATCAGCCAGCAGCGCCGCCATCCCCTCGGAATTCGGCGGAACGCTGCGCAGCGCATCATCCGACAGATCGAGCAACAGATTCCGCGACACCCGCGTGTAAACCACAACCCCGCCCAGATAATACGCCGACGCCCCCGGCACGGCGAGCAGCGCCGCCGAAATCAACCCGCCCGCCGACGACTCGGCCACGGCGATTTTCGCCCCGGACGCCTTCAACAAGGTCCCAATGCGATGCGCGGCCGGCAACAGACTGTCCATGGCGACGTTCCCTCTTCATGCCGCCCCAGCCTATCACCGCTCCGCCCGAAGGGAAGGCAAGCGGCAGGAAGACTTCTTTTTGTGAGCAAAAAGAAGCAAAAAAACTTCATCCATTTGCCCGCACTCCGTAGGGTGGAATGCGCTTTGGCATTCCACCATCCTCGCCAGGACCCCAATGCCCCCCCACTACCCCTACCGCCCGCCAACAGACCCAGGCACCCGCCACCCCATCATCATCGTCGGCGGCGGCATGGTCGGCCTCACCGCCGCCCTCGACCTCGCGCGCAGGGGCCAGCCCGTCGTCCTCCTGGATGAAGACGACACCGTCAGCATCGGCAGCCGCGCCATCTGCCACGCCAAGCGCAGCCTCGAAATCTTCTCCCGCCTCGGCATCGGCCAGGCCCTGCTGGCAAAAGGCGTCACCTGGAACACCGGCCGCGTCTTCGCCGGCGAAAAACAGCTCTTCGCCTTCGACCTCCTGGCCGAACCCGGTCACGAATTCCCCGCCTTCATCAACCTCCAGCAATACCACCTGGAAGAAATCCTGGTCGAAGCCTGCCGCAAAGCCGGCGTCGACCTGCGCTGGAAATCCCGCGTCACCGCCGTCGACCCACGCGCTGACGGTACCACCCTCACCATCGAAACCCCAGACGGCACCTATCAACTCCAAGCCGACTGGCTCCTCGCCGCCGACGGCGCCCGCAGCGCAACCCGCGAAGCCATGAACCTGCCCTTCGTCGGCAAAGTATTCCGCGACCGTTTCCTTATCGCCGACGTCACCATGCGCGCCGCCTTCCCCGCCGAACGCTGGTTCTGGTTCAACCCGCCCTTCCATCCCGGTGGCTCCGTCCTGCTCCACCGCCAGGCCGACAACGTCTGGCGCATCGATTTCCAACTCGGCTGGGACGCCGACCCCGAAGCCGAAAAAGCCCCCGAAAAAGTCCGCGCCCGCGTCGCCGCCATGCTCGGCCCCCCCATACTGCCAGCGAACACCGAATTCGAACTCGACTGGGTCAGCGTCTACACCTTCCGCTGCCGCCGCCTCGAAAAATTCCGCCACGGCCGCATCCTCTTCCTCGGCGACGCCGCCCACCAGGTCAGCCCCTTCGGCGCCCGCGGCGGCAATGGCGGCATCCAGGACGCCGACAATCTCGCCTGGAAACTAAACGCCGTCCTGCGCGGCCAGGCCCCCGAATCCCTCCTCGACACCTACGACGCCGAACGCATCCCCGCCGCCGACGAAAACATCCTCGCCTCCACCCGCAGCACCGACTTCATCACCCCAAAGAACGACGCCGCCCACGCCTACCGCGCCGCCATCCTCGCCCTCGCCGAGCACCACGAATTCGCCCGCCCCCTGGTCAATTCCGGCCGCCTTTCCCGCCCCGCCGCTTACACCGCCTCCCCCCTCAACACCCCGGACGACGCCCCCTGGCCACCCGGACTCCCCCCCGGCGCCCCCGCCGCCGACGCCCCCTGCGGCGAAGGCTGGCTCCTGCACCACCTGGCCCCCGACTTCACCGCCCTGGTCTTCGGCCCGACTCCCGCGACCATGCCGCCAGGCGTCACCGCCCTCCACCTCCCCGCCAACGGCCTCGCCGCCCACCGCTACGGCGCCCAGGCCGGCGACGTCATCCTCATCCGCCCCGACCAGCACATCGCCGCCCGCTGGCACCACTGCGATCCCGAAACAATCGACGCCGCCCGCCGGAGGTGCCTGTGCCTGACCTGATCACCACCGCAAACCTCGCCGACCCCGACGCCGTCTTCGAAGCCCTGATGAACGCGCACCGCGACCTCGCCCCCGAAGCCTCCCGCCAACTCGACGCCAAACTCGTCCTCCTCCTGGCCAACCACATCGGCGATCCCGATATCGTCAAGCAAGCCATTGCACTGGCAGTGGAATAGGAAAGCACTTCTTTTTTGAAAAAAAGAAGCAAAAAACTTTTATCCACTACGCCTTTTCCAAACACCATCTGCCGGCGCTATGCCGAGCGCCAATCAATAAAGTTTTTTTGCTTCTTTTTGTCCACAAAAAGAAGACCTCCCTTCCCTTCACTTCCAAAACCTCGCACCCACCCCTAAACTACCCAGACGACCAAGGGAGCGCCCCATGAAAACCAAATCCGACCCCATGCAATCCGGCTTCGGCAACGAATTCGCCACCGAAGCCCTCCCCGGCGCCCTCCCGCAGGGCCGCAACTCCCCGCAGCGCCCCGCCCACGGCCTGTACGCCGAGCAACTCACCGGCACCCCCTTCACCGTCCCGCGCGCGGAAGCCCGCCGCGCCTGGCTCTATCGCATCCGCCCCTCCGCCAACCACCCGCCATACCTGCGCATCACTCACCCCACCCTGGTCACCGCCCTCGCCCCGCCAAACCCCAATCGCCTGCGCTGGAATCCGCGCCCGTTCCCCGAAGCCCCAACCGACTTCATCGCCGGCCTCGCCACCATGTTCGCCACCGCGGACGGCGCCTACGACCAAGGCGTCACCATCCACCTCTACGCCGCCAACCAATCCATGCAGCGCATCTTCTTCAACGCCGACGCCGAGATGCTCTTCGTCCCCGAACACGGCCGCCTCCTGCTCGAAACCGAACTCGGCCGTCTCACCGCCGCTCCCGGCGAAATCGCCGTCATCCCGCGCGGCATCCGGATCCGCGTGTCGCTCCCCGACGGCACCGCCCGCGGCTACCTCGCCGAAAACCACGGCGCCGTCTTGCGACTTCCCGATCTCGGCCCGATCGGCGCCAACGGCCTGGCCAACCCGCGCGACTTCCTCACCCCGCACGCCTGGTTCGAAGATCGCAACGAACCCACCGAGATCGTCCAGAAATACCTCGGCACCCTATGGGCCACCACGCTCGACCACTCGCCCTTGGATGTCGTCGCCTGGCACGGCAA
>JANXSA010000490.1 GCA_025352915.1 Rhodospirillales bacterium
GCAAGCTCGCGGTGGATTTCGCGGCCGTCGATGATGCGGGCGGGAGGGCGGAGGATCATCAGGCGGCCCTCGAAACGGGCAGCGCGGACCTGGTCGGAGCCGAGCCAGTCCGGGGTGTCGGCGCCGTCGACCACGGTGTGCAGGGTGGTGCCGTCGAAGGTGTAGGCGCCGATATAGGAGCGGTAGGCGCGCTTGGTGCCGGCGGGGATTTCCGGGCGGCCGTCGGAGAGGACGGCGAGCATGCGGCCTTCGGCGGTGAGGGTGACGATGCCGAGCGGGATGGGGCCGTAGGTTTCGGGGGCTTGGGTGCCGTCGGTGGTCCAGGCGCGGGTGGAGACGAGGCGCCAGTGGCCGGTGATGTTGGGCATTGCGTTGTTCCAGAAAGGAAGGATGTTCTTTTTTGAAAAAAAGAACCAAAAAACTTTTATCCATTAGGCGTGGAGCAGAGAGGGCGGCCGGAGAGAAAGAAAAAGCGTGGATCCTTCGCTTTTCTCAGGATGACGGCGTTGGGGGGAGGCGAGTGGATGAAGTTTTTTTGCTTCTTTTTGTTCACAAAAAGAAGACTTCTTCTACTGTCCTCCCCTTGACTCAGGCGGCGCGCATCAGGGGGCCGCGGGTGGTGCAGAAGGCGTCGACTTCGCTGGCGAAACGGTCGCATTCGGCTTGGCCGACCGGCAGGCTCATGGCGACCATGCCGCGGCGGGCGAGGTAGATGCCGGCGGCGAGGAGGTCGAAGAAGAAGAGTTCGAGCAGCGCTTCCTCGGTGGCGCTGGCGTCGTATCGGCGGAGGAGTTGGCCGGTGCGGAAATGCGGCTGGATCATGCTGCCGATGCCGGTGAACTGGAGGGTGACGCGGTGTTTTTGGGCGATCTCGTTGAGGCCGGCGCGGAGGGTTTCGCCCTTGGTGTAGTGGGCTTCGGCGGCGGCGCTGTCGAAGATTTCGCCCAGTGCCGCGACGCCGCCGGCCATGCTGAGGACGTTGTTGTTGAAGGTGCCGCTGTGCACCAGGGCGCCGGGCTTTGTGGCATCGAAGGCGTCCATGATGGCGGCGCGGCCACCGAAGGCGCCGATGTTCATGCCGCCGGCGAGGTATTTGCCAAGTGCGGTGAGGTCGGGCAGAACGCCGGTCAGTTTTTGCAGGCCGCCGGAGGAGTGGCGGGAGGTCATCACCTCGTCGAAGACCAGCACCATGGCGAGTTCGTCGCAGGCGGCGCGCAGGCCCTGGAGGAAGGGCACCGTGGCGGGGATGCAGCCGCCGGAGCCTTGCATGGGTTCGAGGATGACGGTGCCGATGCGGTCGCGGTGCTCGCGCAGCAGGGCGACGGTGCCTTCGAGGTCGTTGTAGTCCGACATGATGAAGTCCAGCGGCGCGGTCATGGCGCTGGGGCCGCCGCCGGTGAAGGTCAGGACGCTGCCGTGATAGCCGCCGCGGAAGACCAGGATGCCGGCGCGCTTGGTGTGGTGGCGGGCCAGGGTGAGGCACATCATGTTGGCTTCGGTGCCGGAGTTGGTGAAGCGCACTTTTTCGATCGAGGGGAAGCGGGCGCAGACCAGCTCGGCGAATTTCGGTTCGTTCTCGCCGACCGAGGCCAGGCCGATGCCGCGGCCGATGGCGGCTTGGACTTTCTCCAGGATGCGGGTCTCGGAGTGGCCGAACAGACCGGCGGTGTATTCGCCGCAGAGGTCGAGATAGGAATTGCCGTCGATGTCGGTGATGGCGCAGCCCTGGCCGCCGGCCATGGCGGTGGGGAATGGGGCGTAATAGAGGTTCGAGCGGGTGTTGCCGCCGGGCATCACCAGCTTGGCTTTCTGGTGCAGGGCGGCGCTTTTCGGGCGGGCGGCGGTGTAGCGCTCATGTGCCTCGGCGATGGCGGTGTCGAGGTCGCTGTTGCGCGGGGCGGCGGTCGTGGCGGACATCGTGGTCTCCCTGTGATCGCTCGAACGGGCGCCCGCGGGCTGGCACGATACGGCGGGCTGACATGGCTCGAATCAGTCTAGCGCAGTCTTTTTTGCCAATGCAAAGCCCGAAGCCGTTGGTGTGATGCCGCTATCGGCTGGCGTTCAGGATTTTGGGTGGACGGCCGAGGAGTGCAGTTCGGGCCGGTAGCCGGCGCGCAATACTTCGACCGTGCAGCGCGGGGTGAGGACCGGCACGACGGCGGCGGGATCGGCGGGGATGGCGCAGGCGTAGCCGGCGGGGGTGTAGGTAAGCAGGCGGCCGTCGACGAGCAGCGCCGGGCTGGATTCGGCGAGGACGAAGCAGCCGTCCGGCAGGCTGCCGAGGGCGCCAGTGTGACGGCGCGGGATGCGGGAGCCGGGCTGGACCCGGTCGGCATGCAGGCGGGCGTTCATCGTGGGGGCGGTCGGGGGCTCGGCGAAGGCGGCTTGCCAGGCTGCCTGGAAGCGGCGGTAGTCGGCGCGGCGGCATTCGGCGCAGGGGCGGTGGCCGGCGGCGAGCGCCACCGCCTCGTCGAGGAAGAACAGCTCGGTCCAGCCGCGGCCCATGACCTCGCGGTGGCGCCCGCGGAACGACAGCGCGCAGGTGACCCAGCCATGGGTGGTCCAGCGCCGGCCGCCCAGCGTGCGGTCGTCGCGATGGATGCGGCCGCGATTGCCCATGATGGTGCCGCGCGCCGGGTGAGCCACGATCTCGCCGGTGGGCAGGACCCGGTTCTGCAATGGCATGGCTCGGTGTCCCCCCTGGTGTGGGTAGCGAGCCTGCCGCTCGCGCGCGCTGTTGCCAAGTCGGGCCGGGCATGCGGCAATCGGCGCCAAGGTCGAACGGAGGATACAGCATGGATTTCTCGGGCAAGGTGGCGCTGGTCACTGGTGGCGGCGGCGGGATCGGGATTGCCACCTGCCTGGGCTTTGCCAAGCGTGGCGCCAGGATTGTGGTCGTGGACCATGACGCGGCGCTGGGCCAGGCGGCGGCGGAGGCGGTGAAGGCGGCCGGGGGAGAGGCGATCTTCGTGCGCGCCGATGTGTCCAAATCCGCCGAGGTGCAGGCCTATGTGAAGGCGGCGATGGATGCCTATGGCCGCATCGACTGCTTCTTCAACAACGCGGGGATCGAGGGCAAGATTGTTCCAATCACCGAGATGGACGAGGCAGTCTGGCATGCGGTGATCGGGGTCAACCTGACCGGCGTGTTCCTGGGGCTGAAATACGTGCTGCCGGTGATGCTGAAGCAGGAAAGCGGCACAGTGGTGAACACCGCCTCGACCGCGGCGCTGTTCGGCGGCCCCGGCATGGCGGCCTATGTCGCGTCCAAGCATGGGGTGGCGGGGATCACCAAGGTGTCGTCGTCCGAAGTGGCGCGCTATGGCGTGCGGATCAACGCGATCTGCCCGGGGCCGGTGGAAACGCGGATGATGCGCTCGCTGGAATCGCAGCGGAACCCGACCGATCCCGAAGCCGTCCATACCGCCAACGCCGCCGGGATGCCGACCGGGCGCTATACCTACCCCGAAGAAGTCGCCAACGCCGTGATGTACCTCTGCTCGGACCTGTCCTCGAATATCACCGGAACCCAACTGGTGATCGACAGCGGCCGATCCGCCACCGGCGGCGCCGTGATCGCGCCGCGGCGGAACAGCTAGGAAGGAAGGCCAGGGCTCTGCCCTGGACCCGCTGGGGCCGGCGGCCCCAGACCCCATTCGTTAAGCGCCTTCGGCCAAGGGGGGGGCGTCGAGGCCTTCA
>JANXSA010000495.1 GCA_025352915.1 Rhodospirillales bacterium
CCGTCGGCACCTCATTGGCCACGCGGTAGAACTTATGGCTCCGCCGATTCCGGTCCTCCAGGAACTCCCGCCGCCACTTCGACATCGCGCCATGGAACCCGCTCATCAGCAGCACCATGGTCAATTTCACATACCACCACCCGTCTTGCGCCCAATCCACCACCCCCGGCGTCAGCACCAGAAGAATCCCAAACACCCAGGTCGCCATCATCGCCGGATTGATGATCTGCTTCAGCAACCGCCGCTCCATCACCTTGAAGCGCTCGCTCTCCGCCGACCCCACCACCAGCCCGCAGTGATACACATACAGCCGCGGCAGATAGAACATCCCCGCCATCCACGCGATCAGGCTGATCACATGCAACGCCTTGGTCCAGGGATACAGGGTGGCCAGCATCAAACGCCCTTTCCGGCCGCTAGCAACCCCGGCAACTCAAACATCGACCCGAACGGCACCGCCCCCACCGCCCGCAACCGCGCCCCATCATGGTGCGCCGCATACCCCAAACACGGCATCCCCGCCGCCGCCGCCGCCGTCGCCCCTGGCACCGAATCCTCGATCACCACGCAATGCTCCGGCGCCACCCCCGCTGCCGCCGCCGCTGCCAAGAACAGATCCGGCGCCGGCTTGCCCCGCGCCACATCCCGATGCGAATGCACCCGTCCAGCCACCAAGTCCCGAATCCCCAGCCGCCCGAACTTCACCGCCATCTCCTCATGCGACGAATTGGACGCCACCCGCCACGTCAGTCCAAGCCCTGTCGTCGCATGCAGCGCCTCAACCGCCCCCGGAATAGCCTCGACCCCCGCGGCCATCGCCTCGATCATCTTCTGTACCAGCGATTGCTTCCAGCCTTCCGTCAACGCCCGCCCCAACCGGCGTTCGATGATCGGCTGCATGTCGCTAAACGTCAGCCCAAGAAAATGCCCATCCGCTTCCGCCGCGGTCATCGCCCACCCCAGCGCCGTCAACTCCTCCGCCACCACCCGGTTGGCCACCGGCTCGCTATCCACCAGCACCCCGTCGCAATCATAGATCACCAGCAACAATGGCGCCGAACGCCGCCGCATGAAATCAAGCGCCATCAGCCCGTCGCCCGGGCATGCGGGCAATCGCCAAACGCCGCCGGGCAGGTTCGCCCGCCGGCAAAACTGCACAATCCGGTCGGCCGGTCCAACGTCGTCCGCACCAAACCCGCCAACGCCGCGATGAACCCGGGATCACTATTCTGCACCGGCGCCCGGAAATACCCCGGTACCCCAACCTTGTGGGCCAGTTCCCGATACTCGACATCCAACTCGACCAGTGTCTCCGAGTGATCCGACACGAACGCAATCGGCACGATCAAAATAGCCACCTTGTCATGCGCCGCCTGCTCAATCGCCTCCTCGGCCGATGGTGAAATCCACTTCTGCGGCGTCGCCCGCGACTGGTAACAGATCGTCCAGTCGAGCCCCTCAATCCCCAACGCCCGGGCAACAGCCGCCGAAGTCTTCTCGATCTGGTTCTGATAGGGATCCCCACGCTTGACGATCACTTCCGGCAACCCATGAGCAGAAAACAACACCCGCAACGGGATCGCAGGATCCAGCTCGGCACGCGCCTGGACATAACTCGCCCGCACCAGACCGGCTGTGGCACCAACGAAACCGGGCTCGCTATGATAACAACAAACGCTATGTACCGGCGCCACCAGCCCAACTTCCGCTGCCGCCTCACGCCAGGCAGTCAGCGAACTGCCGGTCGTCGTGGTCGAATACTGCGGATACAGCGGCAACAGCACGACCTCATCGGGTGCGAATTCAAGAACCTCGCGCGCGGTCTGAAGGCTAAACGGATGCCAATAGCGCATGGCAATGAAACACCGCGCTTGGTACTCACCGAACTCACCTTCCAAGGCCGCTGCCTGCGCCTGCGTCAGTTCCAGCAACGGCGACTTGCCCCCCAACAGGGCATAATTCTCGGTCGCCGGCTTGACCCGGGCACGGGCGATGATCCGCGCCAGGAATGGCCGTACGAAAAACGGCACCCGCAGAATGGCAGGATCGGTAAACAGATTGACCAAAAACGGCTTGATCGCCTCCGGCCGGTCCGGACCGCCCAGGTTGAACAGCACGATAGCAAGGCGCTTCTTCCGGCTGGCAACGTCAAGCGGCACGGATCAACTCCATCAGGGCGCCCACATGTTCAGGCGGGGTTTGCGGCACGATGCCATGGCCCAGGTTGAAGATGTGGGGGCGACCACGCAGGGCGTCCAGGATTTTTCCGGCCCCCTCCTGCAACGCCACTCCGCCAGCGACCAATGCCAGCGGATCGAGATTACCCTGTAACGCGATCCCAGGTGGCACCATCGTGGCGGCAATGGCGGGGTTCATCGAGGTATCGATGGCCACCCCGTCCATCCCGGCCCCCAGCGCATATTCGCCGAGCATCGATCCGGCCAGGCGCGGGAACCCGATAAGCTTTACCTGCGGATGGCTTTGACGCAGCGCCTGGGCGATACGGGCAGTGGGCTCGATCACCCAACGGCGGAATTCCCCGGGAGGCAACATGCCGGCCCAGGAATCGAACAGCATCAACACCTCAGCCCCGGCATCCGCTTGTCCGCGCAGATAGATCAGGTTGCCCTGGACGATCAACTCAATCAACCGCGCAAAAAGCTCGGGCTCGCGATAAGCCATCAGCCGGGCGGCGGCGAATTCGCGCGAACCATGGCCCTCGACCATGTAGCAGGCAACGGTAAATGGCGACCCGGAGAAGCCGATCAGCGTGGCATCGCCAATATCAGCGGCCACCCGTCGCACGGTTTCCCAGACTGGCGAAACGATTTCAGCGACACGGTCCAGACTCAGCATATCGAGATCGGCAGCCGTGCGGATTGGCGGCAACACTGGCCCCTCGCCTTCGGCATAGCGCAAAGCCTGACCGAGCCCGAGGCTCACAATAGGCAAATCGCTGAACAGAATCGCGGCATCCATGCCGAAGCGGCGCAGCGGTTGCAGGGTGATCTCGGCGGCAAGTGCCGGGGTCAGGCACAGCTTGAGGAAATCACCGGCCTCGGCGCGCAGGGCGCGATATTCCGGCAGATAGCGCCCGGCCTGGCGCATCAGCCACACCGGCGGCGGCCATACCGCCTCCCCATTCAGCACAAGCAGCAGCTTTTTCGTCATGTCGCCAATTCCACTCCGATCATGCTCCTCTACCAGAAAAGAATCTTTAAGACTTTAGGGATGATGTAGTGGAGGGTGTGGTACCTGGGGTACCACAGGCGCCGCAAGCTGGGACCGGTTCCATCCACACCCGGCAGGGGAGGCAAGGACCTGGATTTGCGGCCGGAATTGGTGCTGTCCCCAGAGTACTAGTGAAAGCGGTAGGCTTAATCCAGCGGTACAGCGGTAAACCGGTTCATCCCCGTGATTCGCCGGGGCGTGTGCGGTTTCGGCTGGCCAGGGCAGTTATCCCCGTTATTCTCATCGGCATGACAAACCGCCTCAACCTGCATCTGGTCTCCGATGCCACCGGCGAGACACTGAACTCGATCGCCCGCGCGACCGTGGTGCAGTTCGAGCATGCCCAGATCGTCTATCACCGCTGGAGCCTGATCCGCTCGCGGTTGAAACTGCAAAGCGTGGTGGACGGGATCGAGGCTGAGCCGGGGCCGGTGCTGTCGACGCTGGTGGAGAAGAGCTTGCGCGCGGAGCTGGAAACGGCGTGTCAGCGGCTGGGCGTGGCGGTGGTGCATGTGCTGGACCCGGTGCTCGGGATGCTGGCCGAGCAGTTTGGCGAGAAGGCCTCGTCGCGACCGGGGCGGCAGTATGTGTTGGATGATGCCTATTTTAAGCGCATTGATGCCATCCACTATGTGCTGGCGCATGATGACGGCCAGGCCCATGCCGGGATCGGCGACGCTGATGTGGTACTGGTAGGGGTGTCGCGTAGTTCTAAGACGCCTACCTCGTTTTACCTGGCCAATCGCGGGATCAAATGCGCCAATGTGCCGCTGGTGCCGGGGATTGCCGAGACGGCGGAGTTAGAGAACGCACATTGCCCGGTAATCGGGCTGACGCTGGATGCGCCGGCGTTGATCGAAATTCGCCGCCATCGGCTGCGGATGATCGGGGCGGCGGCGACGGCCGCGGCGGCGCGGCAGAATAGCGGCGATTACGTTGATCCTGAGGCGGTGAAGGCGGAGTTGCTCTGGGCGCGGCGGTTGTGCACCAAGCGTGGCTGGCCGGTGATCGACGTAACCCGGCGCTCGATCGAGGAAACCGCGGCTACCGTGTTGCAATTGATGGACGCCTGGCACGAGCATAAGCGGCGCGCGGCTGTTCCGAGTTGAGATGCAGCGCCCTGTACCAAGGCTGATCCTGGCCAGCCAGTCGAAATTCCGCGCGGGGTTGCTCGCAGCGGCAGGTGTGACGGCCGAGGCAATGCCGGCGTATGTCGACGAGGCTGAAATCAAGACCGCCGCGAAGGCGGAAGGGATGTCGGCGGAGGATACCGCGATGCTGCTCGCCAGCTTGAAGGCAGAGCGGATTGCGCGGCGTTTTCCTGATGCGCTGGTGATCGGTGGTGATCAGATTCTTGTTTGTGAGGGGCAGTGGTTCGACAAGCCGGCTGATCTGGATGCGGCACGGGCGCAATTGCGGGAATTGCGCGGGCGGGCGCATGAACTGGTGACCGCGGTGTTGTGCCAACGAGGGGCGCAGCGTGTTTGGCAGCATGTGGCGCGACCGCGCCTGGTGATGCGGGATTTTTCGGAGATGTTTCTGGAGGAATACCTGGCCATGGAGGGAGAGGTGCTGACGACCACGGTCGGAGCGTATCGGGTGGAAGGGCCGGGGATGCAGTTATTCGACCGGATCGACGGGGAGCATACGGCGATCATGGGGTTGCCCTTGCTGCCATTATTGGGTTTCTTGCGCCAACATCGGGTGCTGATCACTTGAAACTGGACTGATGCCGGTCGGGCGGAACGGTCCTGTTGTTCGGCGGCTAATCTCGTTCGAGGATAAAAGTTTTTGCTTCTTTTTTCAAAAAGAAGTGCTTGTTCTTTTTTAAAAAAAAGAACCAAAAAACTTTTATGCGCTTGTTCACTTGCAAGCGGGCAAGCACGGTGGCACTCCGGGGATGCTGGCAGGAGTGGGCGATGGCGGTGAACAAGGTTTATCCGGATGCTGTGGCGGCATTGGCGGGGGTTATCCGTGATGGGATGACCATCATGGCCGGCGGGTTTGGGTTGTGCGGGATTCCGACGGTGTTGATCGAGGCGATCCGGGCGTCGGGGGCCAGGGACCTGACCTTTGTGTCCAATAATGCCGGGGTGGATGATGGCGGGTTGGGGGTGTTGTTGCAGTCGCGCCAGGTGCGCAAGATGATCAGCTCGTATGTGGGCGAAAACAAGATTTTTGCCGAGCAGTATCTCGCCGGTGAGTTGGAGATCGAGTTCAACCCGCAGGGCACACTGGCCGAGCGTATTCGGGCTGGCGGGGCGGGAATTCCAGCGTTTTTCACCAAGACTGGCGTGGGGACGGTGATTGCCGAGGGCAAGGAAGTTCGGGAGTTCGATGGCGAGAAATACGTCATGGAGCGGGGGCTTCGTGCCGAGCTGGCGATCATTCATGCCTGGAAGGCTGATCCCGAGGGCAATCTGGTCTATCGGAAGACGGCTCGGAACTTCAACCCAATGATGGCGACGGCGGCCGCGGTGACGGTGGTGGAGGTGGAGGAACTGGTGCCGTTGGGCAGTTTTGACCCCGATCACATTGTAACGCCGGGGATTTTCGTGAATCGGATCGTCAAGCTCGATAGCGTGGTCAAGCGCATTGAACAGCGAACCGTGCGCAAGCGCGTGGCGGCTTAGGGAGAGCGGACATGGCGTGGACTCGTGAGCAGATGGCGGCACGTGCGGCGCAGGAGTTGAAGGACGGGTTTTATGTGAACCTGGGGATAGGCATTCCGACGCTGGTGGCGAACTACATCCCCGAGGGCATCTCGGTGCAATTGCACAGCGAGAACGGGATGCTGGGGACCGGGCCTTTTCCGTTCGAGGGGGAGGAGGATGCCGATGTGATCAATGCCGGCAAGCAGACGGTGACTGAGTTGCCCAGCACAAGTTACGTGGATAGTGCTTCGAGTTTTGCCATGGTGCGGGGTGGGCACATAAACCTGTCGATCCTGGGGGCGTTGCAGGTGGCGGAGAATGGCGACCTGGCGAACTGGATGATCCCCGGCAAGATGGTGAAGGGGATGGGCGGTGCTATGGATTTGGTGGCGGGAGTGAAGCGAGTGGTGGTGCTGATGGAGCATACGGCGGGCGGCAAGCCGAAGCTGCTGCACCGTTGCACCCTGCCGCTGACTGGGGCGGGGGTGGTGGATATGGTGGTTACCGATCTCGCGGTGTTTGACGTTGATCGGCGCGGTGGCGGGATGACGCTGCTGGAGCTGGCGCCTTGGGTGACTCTGGCGGCGTTGCGGGCGGTGACCGAGGCGGATTTTGCCGTTGCGCCGGCGTTGAAGGCGGCATAGCGCGGGCCGCAACCCTGCCTGCCGCCGATTGTGCCGGTTTACGGTGCGGCGGCACTTGATCGGTTGGGATGGGGGGGATATACGCGGCCCTCCGGTGTTGGGGGCCATAGCTCAGCTGGGAGAGCGCCTGAATGGCATTCAGGAGGTCAGCGGTTCGATCCCGCTTGGCTCCACCACCGCGCCCCCGCCAAAGGGTCAAACTACGGGATCTGCGCGGCGGTGCGATATTTCCCGTTGACCGGGCGCCCGGATGGGGCGCCAGAGGAATATTGTTATGCGACATATGTTTTTTGCCGTGGCGGGCCTGATCGTCTGCGCCGGGGTGGCGCTGGCGCAGGTGCCGAGCGTGCAGGTCAGCGACGCCTGGGCACGCGCGACCACGAGTAGTGCGCGAGTTGGCGGGGCCTTCATGACCTTGAAGGCCGTCGGGGGTGACGATCGTGTGGTGTCGGTCAGTTCGCCGGTAGCCGAGACGATCGAGCTGCACGAGTCGATCAACGATGGCGGCGTGATGAAAATGCGCGAGGTGCCGCGGCTGGCACTGGCGCCGGGGCAGGCAACGGTGCTGAAGCCGGGCAGCTACCACATCATGCTGATCGGGTTGAAGAAGCCGCTGAACCGAGGGGAGAGTTTCCCCCTGACCATCACCTTCGAGAAGGCAGCGCCGGTGACGGTGACGGTGACGGTGCAGGCGGCGGGAGCTTCGGCGCCAGGCCATCAGGGTCATTGATAGCAGGAGTCAAAGCCAAGACTGGGCAGAGCCCAGCCTTGCCTTCGCCTAAATCGCCACCCGCACCCCCAACTCCACCACCCGATCCGTCGGAATACGGAAGAACTCGGTGGCCG
>JANXSA010000577.1 GCA_025352915.1 Rhodospirillales bacterium
CTTCTTTTTGTTCACAAAAAGAAGAATATTCCTTCCTCATTGCGTGCCCCATGCCGCTGACCGTCCGCGCCTGGGCCGCCGCCCTGGCGCTGGTCGCGGTGCTGCTGCCCTGGTACGGCCAGGAAAAGCTGCTGGCTCGCCTGCTCGCCGGCGACGCAATGCCGCTGGTCGCCATCGCCTGGCCCCGTCCCTGGCTGCTCCCCCTGCTCGCCGTGCCCGCCCTCGCCCTGCTCGCCGCCTGGCGCGACATGCCCCGCTTGCTCGTCGCCGCCAGCCTGTTCGGCCTCGCCTGGCTCTGCCTCGAAGGCTTCGCCATCACCCATAAGGGCTGGGCCTGGACCTGGCTCGCCGCCCTGTTCAGCAACACCCCAACCCAACCCGCGCTGGGCTGGGGCGCCCTGGCCTACGCCCTGGCCTGCACCATGCTCGCCGCCGCCGGCCTCGCCCGCCAGGGCTGGTGCCGAGGCGACATGTTTGTCCTCGGCTCGATCCTGCTGATCCTCGGCGCCATCCTGATCTTCGTCTTCTGGCCGGTGATGACCGTGCTGGTCTCCGCCGTGCGCGACAATGACGGCACCTTCGCCCCCGCCCTTTTTTGGGAAAAATTCTCCGATCGCTCGATCTGGGGCCTGGAATGTCTGACCGCCGCCGGCAATTGCGGCGCCGCCTGGAACACCCTGGCACTGGCCGTCCTGGTCGGCCTGCTCTCCACCCTGCTCGGCCTCGCCTTCGCCCTGGTCGCCCTGCGCACCGGCTTGCCGCTCAAGGGCCCGATCCGCATGCTCTCGCTGCTCCCGGTGATCACCCCGCCCTTCGTCATCGGGCTCGCCCTGATCCTGATGTTCGGCCGGGCCGGCTTCGTCACCACCTTCCTCTACCAGAACTTCGACATCCCTCGCACCCGCTGGCTCTACGGCTGGCCCGGTGTCACCATCGCCCAGCTCCTCGCCTTCACCCCGATCGCCTTCCTGATCCTGGTCGGCGTCCTGCAATCCGTCGCCCCCAGCCTGGAGGAAGCCGCCGGCACCCTGCGCGCCGGGCGCTGGCGGATTTTCCGCACCATCACCTGGCCGCTGATCCGCCCCGGCCTGGCCAACGCCTTCCTGATCGGCTTCATCGAGAGCATGGCCGATTTCGGCAACCCGTTGATGCTCGGCGGCAGCTTCAATGTGCTCTCCACCGACATCTTCTTCGCCGTCGTCGGCGCCGCCCAAGACCAGGGCCGCGCCGCCGTGCTCGGCGTCGTCCTGCTCGCCTTCACCATGGCTGCCTTCACCGCCCAGCGCCTATGGGTCGGCACCCGCAGCTACACCACCGTCACCGGCAAGGGCGAAGGCGGCATCCCCCCACCCCTCCCGCTGGGCCTGCGCGCCCTATGCTACGCCACCGTGCTGCCCTGGCTGGCGCTGACCGCCGTGGTCTACGGCATCATCCTCGCCGGCGGTTTCGTCGTCTCGGTGGGCCGCGACCACACCCCCACCCTCAAATACTTCCTCACCGCCTTTTCCATCGACCACGGCGTCGGCGGCTGGTTCCTCAGCGGCTCGGCCTGGAGCAGCTTCATCACCACCATGCAGCTTTCCGCCCTGTCTATGCCGCTCACCGCCGCCCTCGGCCTGCTCACCGCCTGGCTCCTCGCCCGCCAGCAATTCCGCGGCCGCACCAGCTTCGAATTCCTCACCATGATGAGCTTCGCCATCCCCGGCACGGTGATCGGCATCAGCTACATCCTCGCCTTCAACACCCCGCCAGTAGAACTCACCGGCACCGGCCTGATCCTCATCCTCGCCTTCCTGTTCCGCAACATGCCGGTCGGCATCCGCGCCGGCATGGCCAGCCTCAGCCAGATCGACAAAAGCCTCGACGAAGCCTCGCTCACCCTCGGCGCCCGCTCCTGGCGTACCTTCCGCCTGGTCATCCTGCCGATCCTGCGCCCGGCGATCATCGCCGCCATGATCTACAGCTTCGTCCGCGCGGTCACCTCGGTCTCCGCCGTGATCTTCCTCACCACCGCCGAATACCAGCTCGCCACCGTCTACATCGTCGGCCGGGCCGAGATCGGCGAACACGGCATCGCCCTGGCCTATTCCGCCGTGCTCATCGTGTTCATGCTCGCCGCCCTGATCGCCATCCGCGCCCTCGTCGGCGAACAACGCATCGGCCGCCGTACAGCGAACACCGGCACCCCAGCCGCCATCGGACTAGCGGGATCATGACCAAACCAGCCGTCACCTTCAGGAATGTCACCAAGCGCTACGGCCCGATCGCCGCCGTCGACGCCGTCAGCTTCGACATCGCGCCGGCCTCCCTCGTCACCCTCCTCGGCCCCTCCGGCTGCGGCAAAACCACCACCCTGCGCCTCATCGCCGGCCTCGAACACGCCTCCGAAGGCCGCATCGAGATCGACGGCGCCGACGTCACCCCCCTCTCCGCCGCCGACCGCGACGT
>JANXSA010000589.1 GCA_025352915.1 Rhodospirillales bacterium
GCCTACGGCCTCCGTTCGTACCGTCACCGGACGCTGCATCGATCTGTCTCGGGAGCATGGGCATGACTCAGATGATCCTTCCGCACCCTCAAGTCTAAATTCCCGGGGGGTAGATGTCTCATCTTCATTGGCACGGAGGGGCATGCACCTCATGAAGTTCATCGCGATTGCTTAGCTCAGCTGGTTCGAGCGCACATTCGTACTGATCGCTCAGGGCATATTCTACAATGCATTTTTTGTTCTGTACCTCCTTTCGGCGCGGACGGCGCATCGCGTCGTCGCCTATTTTGAGGAGGAGGCAGTGATCAGCTATACACAGTATATTGCCGAGATAGATGCGGGCCGACAGGAGAATGTCGCGGCGCCCGAGATAGCGCAGCGCTATTGGTCGCTGCCTTCAACCGCCACGTTGCGCGATGTGGTGATCGTCGTCCGCCAAGACGAAGCGGGCCACCGCGACGTGAATCACGGCTTCGCCGACAAACTTGCAGGACGCCGCCGCCCCTAAGCCTCCGTCTGATAGGTGCTGGTGAGTTCGATCGAAGCGGCCCCGCCACGCCACCGGCCTCTGGGGTCGGGATTGCCCCGCTTCGGTAGACCGTATGTTGGCTGACCTTATACCAACCCTGGCATGATCGGACTCATTTGAGGCTTCCCCGACGCGAGCGTGATCGGATTCTCTGCCTCTGGTTTTGGAGGGACGTTCGGTATGCCTGCTGGTTTGAAGGTGACGCGGCTGGATCACACGGCGTTGGAACTGCGTTCTCGCGCGGCGAAGCGTCGTGACGCTGGGCAGGTTCGCCGGCTCCTGGCGCTGGCGATGATCCTGGAGGGGGTATCGCGCGGGTCGGCTGCGGCACAGAACGGCATGGACCGGCAAACGCTGCGCGACTGGGTGATCCGCTACAACGCGTTGGGGATCGCGGGTTTGCTGTCACGCCACGGCGGCGGGCGCAAGGCGGTGCTGAGCGAGGCACAGATGGCGGAGCTTCTTGCTCTGGTGATCAAGGGTCCGGACCCCGAGCGCGACCGGGTGGTGCGCTGGCGCTGCGTGGACCTGCGCGACGAGGTCGAGCGCCGCTTTGATGTGCGCGTGCACGAGAACACGATCGGCGCCTGCCTGCGCAGCAACAAGCTCGCAAATATCGTATGGGACACCCGTCGCACCGTCCGAGTGCTGCCATCCCATTTTCAATCCGAGACGACAAACGCCGTCCTGCCGGTCGAGAACCCCGAGGTCTGGGTGCTGAACGACCCTGACCCTGAAGGTCGTCCAGCATGATTGGGTCGGTCATTCGTCCTGCGGAACTTGCCGCGGAACTTCCAAGTTCCGCTGCGGAACATGACTTCCGGAACTTCAAAATCTCTCACGATATCAGCATTTTAACCTAGTCTGGGAAGTTCCGCACAGAACCACCCCCTACGGGGGAGAGGCTTGGCGCCTGCGTTTACGCTTGGCGCCGCCTCCTTAAGGCCGTGCGCCGGGCCGCGGAATACCAACGTCACAGGAGACCGATGCCATGCCTAAGCCCGTCGTGATCCAGACCATCGATTTCAACAAGACGCCCGCCATCGGCGCCCTGCTGATGAAGGAGGGGCAGCGGTATGAACTGGTCGCGGCCAATGGGCACATCCGGAAGGATGGAACCCCAACCATCCTGCTGACCTGGCGAAGCCACTGCGCCGACTGTGGATCGGCCTTCGAGATCGTCACGGGTCTCCATACCAAAGGCAGTATCAACCGGCGCTGTCCACTGCACACAAGCCCCGGACGGTCCGTGACTGCCAAAGGGCGGGCACGGCAACAGACCTTCATGGCTCGGCACGGACGACGACAGGTTGGCCGTTAGCCATTCGACCGGACGACGACGGCGAGCTCCGCCAAGACCTGCACCGTCGTCGCCCTGACCACGCTGTTCCCCCTCTCAGGAGATCACCATGGCTTTCGCGACTCTGATCGCGCCCGCGCCCGGCGCAAGTATCCTGTTCATGCCGCCAGCCTCTCCGCCGGTGCTGGTCGGCAGCCCAACCGTGCTGGCCCTCGACCTCGGCTCCGCCACCGGATGGGCACTGCGCACCCGCGACGACCACATCACCTCCGGCACGCTGGAGTTCCGCAACGACCGCTGGCAGGGCGGCGGCATGCGCTTCCTGCGCTTCCGCCAGTGGCTCACCGAGACCAAGCACGCCGCCAGTGGCATCGACCGCGTGGTCTACGAGCAGGTCCGTCGCCACGCCGGTACCGACGCAGCACACGCGTACGGCGGCTGGCTCGCCATCCTCACCGCCTGGTGCGAGCACCACGACATCCCCTACGAGGGCGTCCCGGTCGGCACCATCAAGCGCTTCGCCACCGGCCGCGGCAATGCGGACAAAGCCGCGGTCATCGCCGCGATGCAGGCCCGTGGCTTCCGACCGGCCGACGACAACGAGGCCGACGCCCTGGCCCTGCTGCTCTGGGCCACCACCAGCACCGGAGGGCGGGCATGAGCCTCCCCGGTGCACCACACGCTCGACCGCAGCCCGTCGATCGTCAGCGGGCTGCGGCCCCGCTTGCGCCTGCGGGTGCCCCTGCGCGGCTCCGGCGCCGCCGCGACGGCGCCGGACTGGGGCAAGCTGATGCGCTGCTGCACCTATGCCGAGACCGTCCAGGCGGCGGCGGTCGGCGCGCCCACCGCGGCCACCGCCGGCACCACCACGACCGTCACTGCCGCCACCCCGTTCGGCACCACCGCCAACCAGTACCGCGGCCTGCCGCTCACCGCCTCCGGCGACCAGTCCTTCACCACCGGGATCATCGGCTACACCGCCGGCCGCTTGATCTCCTTCGGCGAAGCGCGCTCGTCCGCGCTCACCGTCTCCAGCCTGCTCCAGATCCCTGCGAACGTGCTGTATGCGCCGACCTCCGACGAGGCGGTCTTCAAGAGCGCCACGCTCTACTTCTACGCCGACGGCTTCAACTGGCGCTTCGGCGGTTGCCAGGGCACCTGGTCGCTGGAACTGACCACCGGCGGCATCGGCACCCTGACCTTCGAACTGCGCGGCCAGATGCTGGCGATGACGGGGGCGGCCCTTCCGACCGGCTGGAACACCGCCATCCGCCCGACGCCGCCGCGCTTCGTCGCCGGCCGCTGCCAGATCAACTACGCCACCGCGCGCAGCCGCCGGCTGATGTTCGATGCGGGGGTCGAGATCGTGCTGCCGGACAATCCGGAGGCGGTGGAGGGCTACGATCCCGCCGTGCCGATCGCGCGGGACAGCCGCGGCAGCATCGACCCGCTGATGGACACCAGCCTGTCGGTCGCCCTCTACGACAATTTTCGCGCCGGCACGCCGATGCCACTCATCGCCATCGTCGGCGGCACCGCGGGCAACCGGTTCCTCGTCACCGCCCCGGCCGCGCGGGCCACCGGCTTCCGTCCTGGCGCGCGCGACGGCCTTGGCCAGCACGACATCGCCTTCCAGATGGACGGGGCCGATAGCGACCTCTTCCTCTGCGCCTTCTGATCCCCAACCCCGGAGCACGTCATGATCCCTGTCTTCACCCGGCGTGAGGCCGAACGCTTCGCGCCGCCCGCCTCGCCGCGCAGCTACCTCCTCGCGCCGCTGACCTTCCGTGAGCGCCAGGCCTTCCGCGCCGAGATGGCGCGCGAGGGCGGCATTTATCCGCCGCGCGCCCAGCTTCTCGATGCGCTGCGCGAGGCGGTGCGCGAGGCCTCGCCCGGCAACGCCGAGGAACTGATCGGCCACATCGACGCCGCGGAGGCCGACCCGGACGGCGAGGACCGCACCGCCAAACAGCGTCTTGAGGACCGCACCGCGCAGCAGCGCCTCGCCACCATCGAGGCGGCCTGCGCCGGCATTCCGGTCTACACGACGCTGCTCGCGGCCCGGCAGCGCTACGCCGGCATGCTGCCCTGGGTCGCCGCGCGCCACGCGCTGCGCGGCTGGGAAGGCGACGGGCTGCCGCCCTTCGCGCGCACCAGCGGGCTGGTCCCGGCCGACCTGCTCGACCTG
>JANXSA010000616.1 GCA_025352915.1 Rhodospirillales bacterium
AGCAGGGCGAGCTGGACGCGGTAGGCAAGGTCCATCGACAGTTTGCCCATCCACTCCTGGGGCATGTGGCGGCCTTTGTGCCACTCGGTCCAGAGGCTGTCGGCGATGGCTTCGGGGGTCATGGCTTGGTCATTCATTGACGCGGCTTTCATTTCTGGCGCAGGCCCATGGCCAGGGAGGCTTCGTCGCCGCGGGCAGCGTAGACGAGATCGCGGCGGGTGGCCCAGGTGTTGATGGTGAAATAGACCGGGATCATGCCCATTTCGGCGACGGCGATTTCGGCGGCCTTGGCATAGAGCGCGTTGCGCCTGGTGTCGTCCAGGGTGCGCAGGGCGGTGCCGAGGGCGGCGTCGTACTCCGCGTTCGACCAGCGGCCGCGGTTGGACGGGCCCATGCCGGTGGCGGGATTGTAGGTGGCCATCAGGGCTACCAGGGGCGAGGAGGCCTCGCCGTTGCCGACCCAGCCGGACAGCATGGCGCTGAATTCAAGCTTGCTGCCGCGGCTGAAGAGTTGGCTGGCGGGCATGGTGTTGACGTCGGTCTTGATGGCGACGCGGGCGAGCATCTGGCCGATTGCCTGGGCGACCTGGGCGTCGTTCGGGTAGCGGTCGTTGGAGCCGGCGAGTGCTACGGAGAAGCCTTCGGCCCAGCCGGCCTCCTTCAGGAGGGCGCGGGCGCGCTCGGGATCGAAGGGCAGCGGCTTGAGGTTCGGGCTGGCGCCGGGGACGTCAGGGGGGACGTATTGGCCGGCGGGCTTGGCCTGGCCGCTGAGCAGGCGTTCGGCGAGGCCTGCCCGGTTGATGGCCAGGCTGATGGCGTGGCGGACGCGGGAGTCCTTGAACGGGTTGCGGTCGAGCGCGCCGCCGTTGGTGTCGCGGATGCCCGGGGAGACGTCGCGGGCGCTGTCCATGATGAGGTAGATGATGCGGAAGGCGTCGCATTCGTGGAGCGCCAGGTTGGGGGCGGCGGCGAGGGTGGCGCGGTCGACGCCGGGGACGCCCTCGATCATGTCGACATCGCCGGACAGCATGGCGGCGACTCGGGCGCCGTCATTGGCGATCGGGCGGATGGTGACGCGGTCCCAGGGTTCGGCACCGCCCCAGTAGCCGGGGTTGCGTTCGAGGACCAGGCGGCTGCCGGCCTGCCATTCGATGAAGCGGTACGGGCCGGTGCCGATGGCGGCGCGGCCGGCGTTGTAGTCCGAGGTGGCTTTTCCCTCGGCGAGTTTGCGCGAGAGAATGGAGATGGCTTCGAGGTCGACCAGCAGGGTGGGGGCCGGGCCCTTGGTGCGGATGCGCAGGGTGAGCGGGCCGGTGGCTTCGACGCTGTCGATCAGCTTGGTGTACTGGCGGTAGGAGGAGGGGGAGTTCGGCACCTCGGGGGCGCGGGCGAGGGTGAAGATCACGTCGTCGGCGGTGAGCGGGGTGCCGTCGTGGAAGGTGATGCCGGGGCGCAGGGTGAATTCCCAGAGGTCCTCGGCGAGGATCTTCCAGGATGTGGCCAGGCCGGGTCCGACTTCGCCGCGCGGGCCGAGGCGGGTTAGCGAATCGAAAATGTGGCGCGAGGCGGAGCGGTTGGGGACGTAGACGTGGTAATGTGGGTCGATCGAGCTGACATCGGTGCGCACGGCGAAGCGGATTTCGGCGGCGGTGGCGGGGGTGGCGAGGGTTGCGGCGACGCATAGTGCCAGCAGCGATGTCTTGCGCATGTTGTTTCCTCCGGAATTGACCGCAGGTTAGACCAAGCGGGCTATTGGCTCCAGACCTCCCGGGGCGTCGGCGAAGGGGCTGGGGGCGTGTTTCGGCCAGCGCGCGCGGGCGGGGCCGAAGCGCCAGCGCAGCAGGTCGTGGCGGCTTTTGTCCTGGGTGTGCCCTGGCAGGTGGAACCGCTGGCCGTCGAAATGGTCGCTTGGCGGGCCTTGATAGTAGGGGTTTGGTGGCGGCATCAGCGGCGGTACGGCTCGGGCAGCAGGGCGCGCACCGGGCGCTTCAGCGGGCCTGTTGGCGACGGCACGATCACCATGGCGTCGGGGGCGTAGTCCATCAGCAACTCACGGCAGGCGCCGCAGGGGGCGACGACATCGGGGGCCCCTGCCCCTTCCTCCGGCTTGCGGTGGCGCACGGCGACGCCGACCAGCATGGTGCCGTCGCCCTCTAGAATCGCACGGCCGAGGGCCATCGGTTCGGCGCAGATCGCCAGCCGGCCGACGGTGGCGCCGAGATGCACGCCGGTCCAGATGCAGCCGTCGCGGCTGCGGATGGCGGCGGCGACGGTGTGCCAGAACGGGCGATGATGGGCCGTGATCACCGCGCGGGCGGCGGCGATCAGGGCTTCGTCATCGGCGTCCAGCGAGCGGTCGGGGATGTTACTCAGGGGAGTCGGCGTCCCCGTCCGGTTCCGGCTCGGCCATCATGGCGTTGGCGACCACGCCGGAGGAGTCGCGGATCTTCCTTTCGATGTTGTCCAGCATGTCCTTGTGCTCGCGCAAGAACTGTTTGGCGTTCTCGCGGCCCTGGCCGATGCGGGTGCTGTCGTGGCTGAACCAGGCGCCGGATTTTTCCACCACGCCGGCTTTTACCCCGAGATCAATGAGTTCGCCGACCTTGCTGATGCCTTCGCCGTACATGATGTCGAACTCGACCTGGCGGAAGGGGGGGGCGAGCTTGTTCTTCACCACCTTGACCCGGGTCTGGTTGCCGACGACCTGGTCGCGGTCCTTTATTTGACCGATGCGGCGGATTTCCAGGCGGATGGAGGCGTAGAACTTCAGCGCGTTGCCGCCGGTGGTGGTTTCCGGGTTGCCGAACATCACG
>JANXSA010000660.1 GCA_025352915.1 Rhodospirillales bacterium
AAAACTTTATCCGTTGGGGTGGGCCAGGTGATGTTGCGCTCGTTGGTGGGATACCGCTCATCCCGGCCCTCTCCCCCAAGGGGAGAGGGAGGTTTTCTTAATGAATAAAGTTTTTTTGCTTCTTTTTGTTCACAAAAAGAAGACTTTCTACTTTTCTTGCGTGTAGCGGAAGTCGCAATGACTGGCGCCGCCCATCAGGGTTTGGGTGCGTTCGAGTTTGAGCTTGGGGTCGTAGCCTTCGCAGAATGCGCCGTCGCGGTTGCAGGAGAGGATGGCGCCGAGGTCGGCCAGGCCCATTTCGCGGTACATTTCGGAATAGCGGCAGCGCACCACGTTGAAGTGGAATTCGGTTTCGGTGGATTTGAGCACTTCGGTGCGCAGGGCGTCTTCGGCGGTCCAGAGGGATTGGATGGCGCGGAAGTGGTCGAGGCTGGGTTGGCCGTCAGGGGCCTGGGCCGCGAAGCCGGCGGCGGTGGTGCGGGCGAGTTTGACGATGGCGTTGGAGAGGATGCGTTTTGCCGCCTCGGCGCCGAGTTCGGCTTTCATTTCGTCGTAGATGCCGCGGGCGAATTCGGCCTCGATGCGGCGGCGGGTGAGGATGGGCATGTCACTGATGACGGGGGGCATGGCGGCGGGTTCCCGGGGTTGCGCGTGGGCTGCCGGCATGGTGGCATCGTTTCCGACGGAAGGGGAAGCGGCGATGCGGGTTTCGGTTGGGGTGCCATACGCGGATTGGCGGGCGATTGGGCCGATGGCGGCGCGGGCCGAGGCGGATGGGGTGGACGGGCTGACCTGTCCGGAGCTGGCGCATGATCCGTTCATTCCGCTGGGGATTGCGGCACTTTCGACCGAGCGGGTGCATCTGGCGACGTCGGTGGCGATCTCGTTTCCGCGCAGTCCGATGATTACGGCCAATCTGGGCTGGGATTTGAACCTGCATTCGCGCGGGCGGTTTGTGATGGGGCTGGGGACGCAGGTGCGGGCGCATAATGAGCGGCGGTTCGATGTGCGGTGGGAGCATCCGGCGCCCAGGATGGGCGAGTATGTGCAGGCGCTCAGGGCGATCTGGCGGAGCTGGGAGACCGGGGCGAAGCTGGATTTCCGCGGCAAGTTCTATAATTTTACTTTGATGACGCCGGAGTTTTCGCCCAAGCCGGCGGGGTTGCCGATGGTGCCGGTGATGATCGCGGCGGTGGGGCCGGAGATGCAGAAGACGGCGGCGCGGTTGTGCGACGGGGTGCGGCTGCATGGGTTTGCGACCCGCAAGTATGTGACCGATGTGGTGCGGCCGTTGCTGGCAGGGGAATTGGCGAAGGCGGGGAAGAGTTTTGCCAATTTCGAGGTGACGGGGGGTGGGTTCATTGCGACCGGGCCGGACCAGGCTGCGGTGGATCGGGCGGCGGAGAAGCTGCGCTATCGGGTGGCGTTCTATGGCTCGACGCCGGCGTATCGCGGGGTGTTCGACATTCATGGGGTGTCGGATTTGGGGGTGAAGCTGCACGAGGCGAGCCGCAAGGGGCTGTGGAGCGAGATGGCGGCGATGGTGCCGGACGAGGTTTTGGATTTGTTCGCGGTGCGGGCGACGTATGACAAGCTGCCGGACGCGGTGGCGGAGCGGTTTGGCGGGATTTCGGACGCGGTTTCGATCGATTTCCTGCCGGGGGATGATGATCGGACGCGGCGGCGCGTGATTGAGGGGTTGAAGCGGATTCCGGCGGGGTTCGAGGGATTTCGGACGAGTTTTGCAGCGTAGGGAAGGAAGAGCCCCCCTCCGGCTCCCCCCGCGCCCAAGCGCGGGGGGAGAGAAGATTCTTAGCGGATGAAGAAAGAGGAAGCGTGGATCCTTCGCTTCGCTCAGGACAAGGTTTTTTTGCTTCTTTTTGTTCACAAAAAGAAGATTCTTGCCTTTCCCTAACTTGGCGGGCGCCAGTTCAGGCGGGTGGCCAGCCAGCTGCGCAGCGCGGTGATCCCCGCCACGTCGGGGGCGAGGGCTTGGGTGAGGGCTTGGGCGGCGGGGGTGCCGACGCTGCGGGTGCGGCCGGTTTCGTCGTGCAGTTCGGCGGCTTGGGCGGCGTTGGTGCCGGCTTGGCGCCATAGGGCGACCAGGGCGGCGGGGGTGAGTTGCGGCAGGACCAGGGCGTATTCGGTTTGGGCGGCGGCCGCGGTGCCGCGCCAGGCGGCGAGCAATGGCGGGGGGATGGTTTGGCCGCGGGCGGCGGCGAATTCGGGCAGGGTGGGGGTGTTGGGCAGCAGGGGGTCACGGCCCTGTTCGCCTCGGCCTTGTTCGCCCGGGGCGCCGGCGACGGCACCGAGGGTGAAGAGGGGGGTGATGCCGATCTGGGCCAGGGGGGCGAGGTTGGCGGCGAGGGCGGCGCCGCGCAGCAGGACGGCGTCGGCGGCGCGCGAGGCGAGGGCCTGGGCGGCGTTTGCCTGGTCGAGCACGCCGAAGACCGGGGCGGTGGCGAAGCCTGCGAGTTCGAGGCCGAGCAGGGCGGCGAGGTCGGGGCCGACCGGGCCGGACATGCCGACGCGGATGCGGTTGTTTGCGGGGAAGCCGGTTGGGGCGCAGACCACGCAGGGCGCGATGCCGGCGATCACGCCGAGCCATTTGGCGGCGTCAAAGCGGGCGCGGGGGTCGCCGACCTGCCAGGCCAGGGCGGCATCGCCGGGGACCAGAAGGAGGGTGTTGCCGTCCGGGGTGACGCGGGTGGTGAATTGGTTGGCGCCGGTGACGCCGTCTTCGCCGCCGGACTGGACTGGGTGCAGGCGGATGCCGGCGGGCAGGCCGGGGGCGAGGGCGAGTTGGGTGGCCCAGCGGTCGAGCCGGCCGCCGGGGGGGCCGGCGACGAGCAGGGTTGGTGCTTCGCCCAGGGTTGCCCTGGCTGTGCCGGTGCGGGTGGCCAGGACGGCCGTGGCCGCTGCCAGGATGGCGCGGCGTTTGATGGGATGCGGCGTCTGTCTCGGGTCAGACAGGACGGGGTCCTCCGGCTTACGATAGGCAGGACGGTGTCCTGCGGGGCGGTTGGCCCGCGGCACGCTAGCCGCAAGCAGCGGGCGGTTCAAACATTGCGCGCGCGGCGTCAGGAATCGTAGGCGATCAGGGATTCGAAGGGCACGTCGATGCGGGCACGGCCGCCAAGGAAAGTGAGCTCGATCAGGGCGGCGGCGGCGGGGACTTCGGCGCCGATGCCGCGCAGGAGCTGGATGCCGGCAGA
>JANXSA010000674.1 GCA_025352915.1 Rhodospirillales bacterium
ATACAGGTCGGCATCGTCGGCCAGGGGTTCTTCGAGGTCAGCCGGGCCGATACGGTCGGCAACGGCTCGGTGGTCTTCGAGCCACAGCGATTCTACTCGCGCGCCGGCGACTTCCAGATGGACCGCAACGGCTATCTGGTGAACAGCGCCGGCGACTACCTCAACGGCTGGGACGTCAACTCCACCACCGGGGCGGTGGATCGTGCGGCGGTGAACCCGATCCGGGTGACGCAGACCGTGTACAATCCGCAACCGACCAGCGAGGTTTCGGTATCCGCCAACCTGCCCGCGACCCCCTCGGGGACGGCGCCGGTGTCAGCGCAGATCAGCGTCTATGACGCGCTCGGCAACGACCACGTGGTGACGCTGAACTGGACGCGCACGGCGGCCAACGACTGGTCGGTCGCAGTGGATGTGCCCGATGACGTCAACAGCGCCAATCGCGGCACCGCGCGCGTCGCCTTCGGCCCGACCACCAGCGGCAATCCGGTGCCCCAGGGCACGGTGGGCCTGATTGGCAGCGCCACCGGCAGTGTGACCGCCGGTGCCTATGCCACGGATACGCCGGCCACCCTGGCCTTCGATGTCGATTTCGGCAGCGGCATCCAGTCGATCACGCTCAATCTCGGCACCTACGGCTTGTCGAGCGGGGTGACGCAGTATTCCGGTATCGAATTCAGCCTGCGCGGCATCAGTCAAAACGGCGTGCCGCCAGGCAGCTTCTCCGGCGTCTCCACCACCCAGGCCGGCGACGTCCAGGTCACCTACGACAACGGCCAGTCGCGCACCATCGCGCGCGTCCCGGTGGTGACCTTCAACGACCCGAACGCATTGCAGCGCCAGGACGGCCAAGCCTTCACCAGCACCCTCGCCTCGGGCGATCCGTTGACGCAAGACGCGCGTACCAACGGCGCCGGCGGCATCGTCACCAATTCCGTCGAGAACTCGAACGTCGACATCGCCCACGAGTTCACCAAGCTGATCGTGGCCCAGCGCGCCTATTCGGCCAACACCAAGCTGGTGACCACGGCCGACGAGTTGCTGCAACAGACGCTGGACATGAAACGCTAGACACGCCCGCGCGGGGACTGAGCCATGAGCCTCGACAGCAGTCTTTCGATCGCCGCGAGCGGCCTGCAGAACATCAACCGCCATCTGGCGGTGGTGGCGCAAAACGTCGCCAACGTCGGCACGCCGGGCTATGCGCGGGAAATCCTGCCGCAATCCGCCGTGACCGCGGACGGCCAGGGCATGGGCGTGCGCACCGCCGTGGCGCGGCGGCAGATCGACCTGCACATGCAACAGGCGGCGCTGCAACAGGCGAGCAACGTGGCCGAGCTGGATGTGCGCGGCGCGGCGCTGGCGGCGATCGACGTTGTGCATGGCGCCATCGGCGCTGCCGGCGACCTGGCCAGTCTGCTCGGCCAGTTGGAGGACAGCTTCACCGCCTTGGCCGCCGATCCATCGAGCCAGCCGCGACAGGCCGCAGTCGTGGCGGCGGCGGGCGGCATGGCGGCACAGGTCAACGCGCTGGGGAAATCTTATGACGCTGGGCGGCAATCGGCACAGGATGCCGTGGTCACCGATGTCGCCACGCTGAATGCCACCCTGGCGCAGATCGGGTCGTTAAGCGAACGTATCATCGTGGTGCGGGCGTTGGGGCAGTCCAGCGCCGACCTTGAGAATCAGCGCGATGCCGCGCGCGGCGAACTGGCCAAGCTGGTCGATGTCCGGGCGATGGAGACGCCGTCCGGCGACCTGCTGCTGGCCACCAATAGCGGATTGTCGCTGCCCACGCGTTTCACCACCGCGCCGTTCGCCGTCCAGGCGGCAACACTCGATGCCAGCTCGTACTACCCGGCCGGCGGCGCACCGGCGGTAACGCTGTCCGGGACGGATGTGACGACGCGGTTGGGGGCAGGGCGCATCGCCGCCAACCTGGCGTTGCGCGATACCGCGCTGCCGTTGTTTCAGGGAGAACTGGACGAGTTCGCCATCACCCTGGCCCGCCGCTTCGATGCGCAGGGGCTGCGGCTGTTCAGCGATTCCGCCGGTGATGTGCCGCCGGGTGGCGGCAGCCCGGTGCAGGACGGCTATGTCGGCTTTGCCCAGACGATCGGCGTCAATCCGGCCGTTGCCGCCAACTCGGCGCTGGTGCGCGACGGCACCCATGCAGTGGCGGATGATCCCGCCGGCGCGTCCGCCTTTGATCCCAATCCCGCCACCGGCCCGGCCGGCTTCGCAACGCTGCTACAGCGCGTGCTGGGCTTCGGCTTCGGCAACGCGATCCGCGATGGCGTGGCGCAACTGGCCTCGGAGCGTACCGGGCTTGGCCCTGCGGGAACGTTGAGCGCGCCATACGCGCCGCCCGTGAGGCTCGCCGGCCTGGCCGCGGCACTGGTGTCGGCGCAGACGCGCGCGAGCAGCGAAAGCGGCGTGGCACTGGATTCCGCCCGCGTCCTGCAAACGGCGCTGGACGCCAAGCTGGCCAGCGGTAGTGCGGTCAGCGTGGATCAGGAGATGACGGTGATGCTGCAACTACAAAGCGCCTACGCCGCCAACGCCCGGGTGATCTCCGCCGTCCAGGCGATGATGGATCAAACGCTTCAGATGCTGCGCTGAGGGCTGAACGATGACCGCCATCGCATCCGGCTTCAGCCTGGCTGCCACCGCCGGCTTCGGCGCACGCGGCAGCGTGATCGCCAGCGCCGGCCAGGTGCGCGACCGGCTCGACCTGCTGACCCGCCAGGCCGCCAGCGGGCGCGTCGCCGATACCTATGGCGGGCTCGGTGCCGGGGCTGCGACCAGCCTGTCGCTGCGCCCGGCGATCGCGCGCATCGAGACCTGGCAGTCGAATATCGACGCCGTGCAGGGGCGCATGGAGGTGACGCAATCCAGCCTGGAACAGGTCAGCGCGATCGCCGCCGATTTTCGCGCCCGCACCGCCGATCTCAACGGGCTGAGCGCTGCCATGATCGACACCGTGGCCGCCGGCGCGCGCGATGCCTTGCGCAGCGTCGCCGGGCTGCTGAATGCCCGCCACGGCGACCAATACGTGTTCGCCGGCCAGGACAGTGCCAATCCGCCAGTGCCGGGCGCCGAGACCATCCTGGCCTCCGGGTTTTTCGGCGAGATCTCAACCGCCGTCGCCGGTCTCGGCAACAATGGCGCGGCAGCGACGATCGCGGCCACACTGGCCACCGCCGGAACAAACGCCGCCGGCGTGTCGCCGTTCTCGACCGCCTTGTCCCAGGCTCCGGGCGCGCTCGATGCGCTCAAAGCCAGCGTGCCCATGGGCGACGGGCGCAGCGTCCAGGTCGGCGTCCTGGCCAGCGCCAATGCCGATGCCACCTCGCTTGGCGGCAGCACCACAGGGTCATACATCCGCGACATCCTGCGCGGACTGGCAACGCTGGGTTCGCTGAACAGCGCACAGATGAATGAAGCCGGCTTTGCTGAAGTGGTGGCCGATGTGCGCACCGGGCTGGAAGGCGCGGTCACCGCGCTCAACGTCGATGCGGGTGTGTTGGGTAACCGCCAGGCCGCGATTGCCGAGGCGCGCACGCGACTGGGCGATACCACGACGGTGTTGCAGGGCCAGGTGGCCAATGTCGAGGATGTCGACATGGCCGAGGTGCTGTCGCGCCTATCGCTGACTCAGACGCAGCTCCAGGCATCGTATCAGCTTCTGGCCGGGCTGCAGAGCCTGAGCCTTACCAAGTTCCTGGCCGGCTGACGTGACCCCGGCCACATCCTTTCGTCATGTGCCTCATGCCGTCCGGCACGCCGGCGGCGCGGTACGTGGGCCTGCCGCCGACCGCGATGACAGCCGATCCATGACCCGGAAAATCACCCGGTGGCTTTCACCGCGCATTAACCCCCGGGCTCCACAATGGGGCTCGCCCGCAAAATCGCGGGGGCATGCGTAAACAATTGGGCAAGTAGGAAAACTGACCATGTCCCTCAATTCCGTCAACACCAACCTGAACGCCGCGATTGCCCTGCAGTCGCTGAATCGGACGTCGTCGCAGCTTGCGGTGACCCAGAAGACGATCTCGACCGGCTATCGCGTGGCCGACGCCGCGGACGATGGCGCCGCCTATGCCGTGGCGCAGCGGGTGCGGTCGGATGTCGGCGCGCTGGGCAGCGCCAACCAACAGCTCGGCAACGTCAAGGGTCTGATCTCAACCACGATCACCGGACTGAACGCGGCGTCTAATTCGTTGAAGGAAGCGCGCGAAATCCTGGTGAAGCTGGGTGACAGCAATACCCAGGGCGACCAGCGCAACCAGTATGTGGCGCAGTACCAGTCCAAGCTGGCGAACGTGAAGACCTTCCTTCAGGACGCTGGCTACAGCAACAAAACGCTGATCGGCAATATCACCGGCAGCAATGGCACGTTCGGCTCGGTGGCGGTGATCCGCAACGAGGTGGGTGCGACCTATGGCATCGCCACGTTTGGCGGCTCGGCGTTCTTCGCCTCGGTGAACTTCACGTCCACCGCGCTGGGTTCGGCGGCCAGCGTTCAGGCGCTGGTCACTGCAAGTGGCACGTTCCTGAATGCCCTGTCCACACTGGGCACGGCGCTGAACACCTATGGCTCCGCGTCGAACTACGTCGACAACCAGATCAGCTACAACAACGACAAGGTCGACAGCCTGAACGGCGGCCTCGGTTCGCTGATCGATGCCGATCTCGCCAAGGAGTCGGCGAAGCTGCAGGCCCTGCAGATCCGCCAGCAGCTGGGTACACAGGCGCTGTCGATCGCCAACCAGGCGCCGCAATCCCTGCTCAGCCTGTTCAAGTAAGCCAGGAAGAAAGGGAGAATGTTCTTTTTTGAAGAAAAGAACCAAAAAACTTCCATCCGATATCTTAACGGATAAAGTTTTTTTGCTTCTTTTTGTCCACAAAAAGAAGATTCTTCCTTCCCCTCTGCTCTGACTGCAAGGAAAATCCATGTCCACCCTCGTGCTGGAGCTTCGGCAAGGCGAGATGATGATCGTGAACGGTGCGCCGATCCGGTTTCGCACCAAGTCGCGCATCGAGCTTACCGCGCGCGCTCGTTTCCTCTTCGGCAAACAGATCATGGCGCCCGACCAGGCCGACAGCCCGGCCCGGCGCATCTATTTCGCCCTCCAATCCGCCTATATCGGCACCGATGACGAACGGGTCCGCGGGGTCGAATCCGCCCGCGAGCTGATCGGTGCCTTCAAGCTCGCCACCACATCAGCCCTGGCGCGCGAGATCCTCGACCGCGCCCTGGCCTGCGCCGAGACCGACGATTGCTACCAGGCCTTGAAGCTCGCTCGCCGCATCATGCGCCACGAGGATGCGGTTCTCGGACGCGTCGTCGAATCCGCCATTCCCGAAACCAGCCCGGTTCCCATGCTGGCGCCCGCCGGGCGCGCCTGACCGCCCCTCCAGAAAAAGGATCGCACCTCATGCAAAATGGCATGGAACACGCCGTGAGGGCCTATGCCGCCTCATCGGCCCACCGCAGCCCGCGTGACCAGGAAGCGGACGTGTTCCGCCGCGCGGTCGCCGCACTGCGCAAAGGCCGCGGGGCCAACGCGGTGCTGCAAGTCCGCGCCCTGGCCGACAATACGCGGCTTTGGTCCACGGTTATCGATCTGATGCAGGACCCGCAGAACGCTCTGCCGGATTCGCTGCGTGCCTCCATCGTCTCGGTCGGCATGGCGGTGCAACGCGAGATGCAGCGCGATGCGCCGGATTTCGACTTCCTCATCGAGGTCAACGAGGATATCGCCGCTGGCCTCTCCGGCCAGGCTTGAGGCCGGGGCGGTGGCGCAGGTTTCCGGTTCCGCGTTGCTGGGCATCCTCGGCGGCAGCACCGCTGGCGGATCGCTGCTGTCGACGCTCTACGGCTTCGGCTCCGCAACCGCAGCCAGAATCGGCACTGATCCCTTCACCGCCCTGCGCCAGGCCGACAAGAACCGCACCCGCGAGATTGCCGCCGCCGCCAAGCTGCCGGAAACCCGGCGCGACATCGCCGGCTTCACCAAGGCCCTGGCCAAGGCGACGACGGCCGCCGAGGCGTTGGCCGATCCCGCGGTGCTGAAAGTCCTGCTGACCGCCAATAGCCTCGCCGACCAGATCCCGTACGCCGCGCTGGCCAAGAAGGTGCTGCTGTCGGACCCCGCCGACCCGAAGTCCCTGGTCAACCGGCTGGCCGACCGCCGCTGGTCCGCCGTGGTGAAGACGTTTCAGTTCGCTACCAAGGGGTTGGACATCCTGCGTGACCCCAAGGTCCAGACCACCCTGACCGACGGCTACGCCGAGGTGAAATGGCGCAAGAGTCTGGAAACAGGCACACCCGGCCTGTCCGACGCGCTGGATATCCGCCAGCGCGCCAAGACCTTCACCAACGCCATTCAGATCCTCGGCGACCCGGTGATGCGCCGCGTGGTGACCACCGCGCTGGGCATCCCGCGCGAGATCGCCTTCCAGGAACTGCCGGCACAGGAACGCGCGGTCACCACCCGCCTCGACCTCAAACGCCTGCAGGAGCCCAAATTCGTCGACGGCCTGGTCCAGCGCTACCTGCTGGAAAAACAAAAGGCCGACACATCCACCAGCGCCTCCGCCTTCGACACCCTGGCGGTGCAGTCACGCAGCCTGTTCGTCTGACGCCTCTCGCCGATCGCTCAAAAGGAGCATCCGATGCACCCCTCGTCCCCGCCCGCCACCTTCCAACCGGATCCCGTAGCACTCACCCGGCGCGTCCGCGACATGATTGCCGCCGGACGCGTGCACGCCGCCCGCCCGTTGCTCGGTGCGCTGCGCCGCATGTCGGCGCCATCGCCGGAACTCGTCGACATGGAGGCGCGGCTGCTGCTGCGCGAGGGTCGAATTCCCGAAGCGCTTGCCGAACTGGACGCGGGGCTGGCGATCGACACTGATTCGGTCGAGTTGCATATCTGCCGCGCCGACGCCCGCATGCAGGCGCACGACGTTCCCGGCGCCGCCGCCGACGCCGCCGAGGCAGTCATCCTGGCACCGCGCAACAGCCAGGCCAAGGCGGTGCTCGGCGTGATCCTTCTGGAGATGAACCGGCCGGACGACGCCCTGCCATGCCTGCGCGAGGCGCTCGATGCCGACCCGCGCCGCGCCTCCTGCGCCCGCGCGCTGGGCGTCGCGCTGGAACGCACCGGCGATCTCGCCGGCGCCGACGCGGTGCTGGCGCAAGCCATCCACCACAGCCCCGGCGATGTCGGTCTGCGCACCGCCGCGATCATGCTGGCAATGCGCCAGCGCGCCTTCGCCCATGCCGCCGAGCTGGCCGAAACGTCGCGCCGCGATGGCGTGGCCGATGCCAGCGTGTTCGGCCTGCGCGGCCACGCCCTGTCCAGCCTCGGCCGCCACGACGAGGCCAATCTCGCCTATGCCGAGGCGCTTAAACTGGCCCCGGAAGACCCCTATGTCCGTCACCTCGTGGTCGCCGCCGGCCTGCTGCCCCAGGCCTCGCGCGCCCCGGCGCCCTATCTGGAAACCGTGTTCGACGGCTACGCCGCGCGCTTCGAATCGCACCTGATCGGCTTGCACTATCGCGTCCCCGGCCTGCTGCGCGCGGCGCTGCTAGCGCATTTCCCCAGCCTGGCCGAAGGCACTCCACTCGGTCCCGCGCTCGACCTCGGCTGCGGCACCGGATTGATGGCGGTGGTGCTGTCCGACCTGCCGATCGCCAGCCTGACCGGCATCGACATCTCCGACGGCATGCTGGCCGAGGCGCGCGCCAAGGGGCTCTACCAGTCCCTGATCCATGCCGAGCTGGAGACCTTCCTGGCCCAGGACCCCACCGCCTGGCCGGTGATCCTGGCGGCCGACGTTCTCTGCTACTTCGGTGTACTCGACGACGTGCTGGCACTGACCCATGCCCGCCTCCAACCCGGCGGCAAGCTGCTGTTCACCGTCGAGGAACTCGACGACTCCGCAACTGACGAACACCGCGGCTGGCGCCTGGGCCGTCAGGGCCGCTTCGCCCACCGCCGGGAATACGTGATCCAGGCCGCCACCGCTGCTGGCTTCGCCATCCGCACCGCCCAGCGCGAGGTCCTGCGCACCGAGGCCCAGGCCGACGTGCCCGGGCTGCTGTTCGTGCTCGAGCGGGTGCGCCATGACGGCTGACCCGCTACCTTCCCGCCTGATGCCGCAGCCCGCCGCCGCCTCCGTCATCGACCAATGGGACGCCGCACAGCACGCCGCCCTCGGCATGGCCCTGCTCGGTCAGCGCCGCGCGCCCGAGGCGCTGGTGGCGCTGCGCGGCGCCGTGGCGTTCGGCGACACCCGCCCCGCCACGCTGCTGAACCTCGCTTTGGCCGAAGACCTGGCGGGCGACCCGGCAAAGGCCCAGGCGATGATGCGCGGCCTCGCCGACCACCTGCCCGACTGGGACGAACCCCCGCTGCGCCTCGGCGAGAGCCTGCGCCGCGCCGGTAATCTGGCAGCTTCAGAAACCGAATACGAACGCGCCCTGGAACGCAACCCGCAACGCCCCGAGGCCCTGCTCAGCCTCGCCGCCCTGCTGATGCTGCGCCACCAGGCGCCGCGCGCCCAAATGCTGCTGTTGCGCTGCTGCGCCCGTGCGCCCGACCGCGCCGATGCCTGGGACGCCCTGGGCCTGTCGCTGATGATGACCGGCGACATCCCCGCCGCCGAGTCCGCCTTCGGCGAGGCCCAGCGCCTGATGCCCGACAACATCGACATCGCCGTGCGTCGGGCGGAGGCCGCCGCCCTGGCCGGCACCGCCGCCGAGGAACTGGCGCGCCTGGACCTCGCCGCCATCGAGGACCCCGGCAACGTCGCGCTGCTCAGCGCCCGCGGCGTCCTGCTCGGCAAGCTGGGCAAGCGCGACGAGGCGGTCGAGGTGCTGGAAGCCGCCGTCGCCCTCGCCCCCGACGCCCTGGTCCCCACCGTCGCTCTGGCCAACGCCCTGACCGTCAGCAGCCGCGCCAAGCTCGCCGTCGACGTGCTGCGCCGCGCTGTCGAACTCGCCCCCACCGACGCCAACCTGCGCAACAACCTCGCCGCCATCCTGGTTCGCGTCTTCCGCTACGACGAAGCCCGCGCGATGCTGGAAGCCCTGGTCGACGAACAGGGCCCGCAGCTCAACTTCCTGTGCAACCTCACCAACGCCCTGGTCTCCCTCGGCCTCCAGGACGAAGGCTTGGCCCGCGCGCGGCAGGCGGTGGCGCTGATGCCCGGCGCCCACCTCGCCTGGCGCGCCCTCGGCAACGCGCTGTCCTACCACCAGGACGTCACCGGCCCCGCCCTGCTTGACGCCTATCGCGGCGTCGGCCGCACCATGCCGCGCACCAAGCCGCTGCCCTTCGCCAACACCCGCGATCCCGCCCGCCGCCTGCGCATCGGCCTGCTCTCGCCAACCCTGAAGACCCATCCGGTCGGCTGGCTCACCGTCGCTGGCTTCGAGGCGCTGGACCCCGACGCCTTCGAGCTCGTCTGCCTCGGACCGCCGGAATCGAACGACCCGATCCAGCGCCGCTTCCTCGCCGCCGCCGCCGAGTGGCACGTCGTGGACACCGAAACCCCCGCCCCGCTGGCAAGCCGCATCCGCGACCTCAACATCGATATCCTCATCGAGATGTCCGGCTACGGCGACCGCGGCCTGATCGCCGCCTGCGCCCACCGCCCGGCACCGGTCCAGATCAAATGGGTCGGTATGCAGAACCACTCCACCGGCCTGGCCGAGATGGACTGGATCATCACCGACCGCTGGGAAACCCCGCCCGACCACGCCCCGTTTTACGCCGAGCGCCTGCTGCTGATGCCCGATGGCTACGTCTGCTACTCGCCACCGCCCTACGCCCCGGACGTCGTCCCCTTGCCTGCACTGACCAACGGCCAAATCACATTCGGCTGCTTCAACAACACCGCGAAGATCACCCCGCTGGTGATCGCCACCTGGTCCCGCGTGCTGCGCGCCGTCCCCGACTCCCGGCTCGTCCTCAAGGCCCACCAATTCGCTGAGCCCGCCACCACCGACCGCTTCCTTGCCGCCTTCGCCG
>JANXSA010000736.1 GCA_025352915.1 Rhodospirillales bacterium
GATCGCCGTGCCTTCCGCAAACGGAAAAAGTTTTTTTGCTTCTTTTTGTTCACAAAAAGAAGACCTTTCCTGCCGTTAGCCTTTTCGAACCGCCACATGCACGAGCTGCCGCATGAACTTCCTCGGCATCGACGCCGGCGGCACCGCCGTCCGCTGGGCCGTCTGCGACCGCGCCGGCCATAGCGTGGCGCGCGGCGAGTTCGCCCCCGTCACCGGCCACCTGTTCCTGCCCGAAGCCCGGGCCGGCTTCGAGGCCTTCGCCGGTGAACTTGGCGCGGCCATCGCCGATTTGCGCATCGGCGCCGTGATCGCCGGCATCACCGGCCTGACCGGCGATTCGACCGAGGCGGCTGCGGCGCGCGGTTTGCTGTCCGAGGCCTTGCGCATCGACCCGGCCGGCATCGAGGTCCAGGACGATCTGTGGATCGGCTACCACGCCGTATTCAAGCCGGGGCACGGGCACGTGGTTTATGCCGGCACCGGCTCGGTCGGCATGCACATCCGCGCCGACGGCACCGTCCTGCGCGTCGGCGGGCGCGGTATCCTGATCGACGACGCCGGCTCCGCCTTCGCCATCGCTCGCGCGGCGCTGAACCTGGTCTATCGCCGCATCGACCGGGCGGAGGACCCTGGCCCGCTTGGCCGCGCGCTGTTCGCGGCGGTCGGCGACGACAGTTGGAACACCATGCGCGCGCATGTCTATGGCGGCGGCCGTACCGCCGTCGCGCTGCTGGCGCAGGTGGTCGCCGAGGTGGCCGAGGCCGACCCGGCGGCACTGGCCATCCTGCACGAAGCGGGCCGCGAACTCGCCGTGCTGGCCCGCGCGTTGATTGCCCGCGAAGGCCTGCGCGATGTGGTGCTGATCGGCCGCGCCGCCGGGCTTCATCCGGCGATCGCCCAAGCCATGCAAGCAGCACTGCCCGACACGGCCTTGCGCATGGCCATCACCGACGCCGCCCTGGCCGCCGCCCGGCTGGCTTGCGAACGCGCGCGGTCCGGCGCAGGCTGATCCACCAACTTTAACGACAAGAACACCAGGAAACTCCCATGGACGGCAAACGCCCCATCGTCTCATCCGTGCACGGCATGGTCGCCGCGGCCCACCCGCTGGCCGCCGCCGCCGGCGCGCGCATCCTCGCCATGGGCGGCAACGCCTTCGACGCCGCCGCCGCCACCACCGCGGCGCTCAACGTGGTCGAGCCCTACATGTCCGGCCTCGCCGGCCTGGGCTACGCCACCTGCTACATCGCCGCCGAACAGCGCGTCCGCTGCCTGAACTACGCCCCGCGCATCCCCTCGAAATTCCCGGTCGGCAAGTTCGCCGAACGCGAGCAGATCGCCCGTCACCCGCTCGCCTCCGGCACGCCCGGCAACCTGGCCGGATGGTGCGAACTGGTGCGTGCGCACGGCAAGCTGACACTGGCCGAGGTCTTCGCCCCCGCCATCGCCCTGGCCCGCGACGGCTACCCGCTCGGCCGCTTCAACGTCGAGCTGACCAACCAGTCCTGCGTCTCGCTCGCCGATCATCCGCAATACGCCGAGCTGAACCGCGTCTACGCCTTCGGCAAAGGTGTCGTGAAACAGGGCCAGGTTCTGAAACAGCCCGACCTCGCCGCCACCTACGAAGCCATCGTCGCCACCGGCCCCGGTCATCTCTACGGCGGCCCCCTGGGCAAGAAAATGGCCACCTACCTGCAATCGATCGGCGGCTGCATCACCGAGGAAGACCTCGCCGCCGTCAAGCCGGAATGGGTTGACCCCGTCAGCGTCGACTATCGCGGCCTCAAGATGCACACCATGGCCCCGCCCAGCGAGGGCTTCCAATGGCTGTTGACCCTGCGCATCCTCGAAGGCTTCAACCTCGGCGCCATGGAGCGCAACGGCGTCGATCACCTGGACACCGTCTACCGCGCCATCCGCCTGGCCGCCGGTGTCCGCATCGCGCGCAACAACCCCAATCCCGCCGAATTGGCCGAGATCCTGTCCGACACCCACGTCGCCGCCCTGCGCGCCCGCGTCGCCGACGGCAAGCCGATCACCGGCCCGACCGAACAATTCGTCACCCCCCAGCCGATCGACCTGAACAAGGAACACACCACCTCGCTCTCCATCGCCGACAAGTTCGGCAATGCCGTCTGCATCACCCAATCCCTCGGCGCCGGCTTCGGCAGCGGCATCGTCATCCCCGGCACCGGCGTCTGCATGAACAATTTCCTCTATTGGTCCGAGGTCGACACCGGCGGCCGCGCCCCCCTGGTCGCCGGCGGCGAAATCGCCCTGTGCGTCTCGCCCAGCATCGGCCTGCGCGACGGCAAGCTGGTGCTGGCGATCGGCACTCCCGGCAGCTACGGCATCATGCAGACCCAGGTCCAGGCGCTGGTCCAATACGTCGATTACGGTCTGGACATCCAGGACGCCATCGCCGCCCCTCGCGGCCGCCTGTGGGATGGCACCAAGGTCGACGTCGAAGGCCGCATCCGCCCCGAAGTCGTCGCCGCCCTCGTCCGCCGCGGCCATGGTGCCACCTCCGCCCCCGCCTTCACCATGCAAGTCGGCGGCATGCAGGCCGTCGCCATCGACCCCGAAAACGGCGCCCTCACCGGCGCCGCCGACCCCCGCCGGGACAGCTATGCGGTGGCGCCTTAGGGAAAAAAGGCCAGGGCTCTGCCCTGGACCCGCTGGGGCCTGAGGCCCGAGACCCCCATCCGTTTGAGCGTCTCCGTGTGAGGGGGTTGGTGGGACCTGCATGCAGGTC
>JANXSA010000741.1 GCA_025352915.1 Rhodospirillales bacterium
ATGCCGGCCGCGCGCAGGCTCTGCACGATATCCAGCGCCGCCCCTTCCTGGTCCTCACCGGCCGGGATCACCGCAACCCCCGCTGGGGCTGCCGGTGGCTGGGCCAGCAGCATGGACAGGCGCTCAACGCCCGCCGCCCAGCCGACACAGGGCGTGTGCGGCCCGCCCATTTCCTCCACCAACCCGTCATAACGCCCGCCGCCGAGCACCGTGCCCTGGGCGCCGAGTTGCGAAGTGACGAACTCGAAGGCGGTGTGGCTGTAGTAATCCAGGCCACGCACGATGCGCGGGTTCTCCACCACCGGCACGCCGATGCGCGCCAGATGTTCTCGAAGCTTGCCGTAGAACGCGGCCGAGTGTTCGTTGAGATAGGGGTGGATCGTCGGCGCCCCGGCCACGATCGCCTTGTCACCCGGGTCCTTGCTGTCCACCACCCGCAGCGGATTGCGCTCCAGCCGGTTGCGGCTGTCCTCGCTCAGCTTGTCGCGATGCTCCGAAAAATACCCGATCAACGCCGCCCGATACGCCATCCGGCTATCCCGGTCGCCCAGCGTGTTCAGCTCCAGCACGACATCCTTGGCCACCCCCAGCGCCTGGAGAATCGCCCAGCCGCACGAAATAACCTCGGCATCGGCCAGTGGCTCGGCACTGCCCAGCACCTCGATATCGATTTGGTGGAACTGCCGGTAGCGCCCCTTCTGCGGCCGTTCATAACGGAACATCGGCCCGGTATAGAACACCTTCTGCGGCAATGACTGCGTCAGCCCGTTGGTCACCAACGCGCGGCAAACCCCCGCCGTCGCCTCCGGGCGCAAGGTCAGCGACTCCCCGCCGCGATCGGTGAAGGAATACATCTCCTTCATCACCACATCCGAGGTATCGCCCAGCCCGCGCGCGAACACCGCCGTTTCCTCGAATATCGGCGTCGACCACTCGTCAAAGCCATAGGTCGCGGCCACCCGCCGGGCTGTCTCGATCACATGAAAATGCCGCCGCGCATCTTCGCCGATCAGGTCATGGGTGCCCCGCACTGGCTGGACTTTAGGCACCGGCTGGACCTTGGTTTGGGTGGGCTTGCGGGGCTGGGTGTCGGTCAAAGTGAAATTCCTGTCAGTCCTGCCGCCATGGCAGGAGGTCTTCGGCATCGATCTCGAGCGCGCGGGCCAGGGCGACGGCGACACCAAGCGCCGGGTCGCGGCCGGCATCCTCGATCGTCGCGATTTCGGTTTCGGCCACGCCAGACGAAGCGGCCAGCTCCGCTCGGCCCAAGGCTCGATGTTCGCGCCAGACGCGGAGCGGATGCTCGCCGTCGCTCATCCGCGACACGACGGCCATCGGCAGCCGCTCGTCATTGGCGGTTTCCAGGCGCGCAAGGCGCAGCGCCAGCGTGTCGTTGCGTACCTCTAGCGCGTCGATATCCTCGGCCATCGCCTGGACCGACATCTCACCCTGCCGCCCGCTCATCGATATACCTCCCGACGATGCCCGATCCGCAGCACCTCGATTACTTCGTTGTCCACATTGAACACGACGCGCCAATCGCCAACCCGCAACCGATAGCCCTTCGACTGCCCGACCAGATGGATCACATCATGCTGCGGCGCGGTCGGTTCGCCGGCAAAAGCGCTGATGCGGTCCATCGCGCGCACCCGATCCTCTTTGGGTAGACTCCGCAGATCCTTCAAGGCCCGGCGCGTGAAAACGACGCGCAGCGCCATCCTACTCCGCCGCCTGTTTCGCCGCCATCTTCTGCGCATCCATCTCGGCCTGGATGATTTTCGCGCGCGCCTCGACCAACTCGACGATGTGCTCAACCATGCTCTGACCGTCCACCGTATGATCGGTCTTGCCGGCGTTATAGACCATGTGCCGATGATTGCCGCCGCCGGTCAGCCCGATATCGGTCATCAGCGCCTCGCCCGGCCCGTTCACCACGCAGCCGATGATCGACAGCGAAATCGGCGTCTCGATATAGGCCAGCCGCTCTTCCAGCATCGCCACCGTCTCGATCACGTTGAAGCCCTGCCGCGCACAGGACGGGCAGGAGATGATCTTGACCCCGCGATGGCGGATGCCCAGGGATTTCAACATCTCCCAGCCGACATGCACCTCCTCCTCCGGCTCGGCCGACAGCGAGACCCGCAGCGTGTCGCCGATGCCTGCCCACAACAGAGACCCCAGCCCGATCGAGGATTTGACCGTACCCATGCGGCGGCCACCGGCCTCAGTGATGCCG
>JANXSA010000742.1 GCA_025352915.1 Rhodospirillales bacterium
ACCAGGTCCGGCCCCACCACCGCCTGGATGCCATCGCCATCCGGCAGCCGCGTCACCCACGGCACCGCCGCGCCATAGTCAAATCGCAGCACCAGCTCCATCCGCATCATCACCCGCCCGCGCCGCCCCTCAACGATGCGAACAACCGCCCCCCCACCGCCACCAATCGGCATGAAATCCACCACCGCCACCTCCCCGGTCTGCGTGGCAAACACCGTCTCCAGCACCAGCGACCCGCAGCGATACGCCCGACGGCTCCGCGCCGCCGCCGACACCGGCGCGATCAGCCAGCGCCCATGCGAGGCATCCCCCAAAAGGGCTGCAAAACACGCCGGACTATCGAATCGCGGCCAGCACAACCAATCGATCGACCCCGCCCGCGACACCAGCGCCGCACTCCGGCAATCCCCGATCAGCGCATAATCGCCAATCTCCGCCGCCGCCCCCCTCTGCCTTGGTCCCCGCTGATTCAGCGCGCCCGCCCCCAAGCCGGTCCTTGAACCGTCGGGCAAGAACACGGCATCCCCGCCACCGACGGCCCCTCCAACGGACACACATACGCCCCGGCGTAACACCCCTCGGACGCCGCCGGCCGCGCATGATACGGCGGGGCATAAAACGGCTCCGCCCCATAGTACGGCCGCGAATACCCATACGGCGAGATCACCACCGGCGGCACCCCGAAATAAACCCCGCCCGACCAATACCCCCGCGCCGCGGCCGCCCCACACCCCGCCAGCACGACAACCGCCACAAACAGCCACCAAACCCGCCGCATCGCCCGCTCCTTCCGCTCCCGATCCGCCCACCCGCCCGACCGCCCGCCACGCAGATCAGTCAAACCTTGACATCCAACCCCAGTTTGCCGATACGCCGCTACGGATGCGCGCGCCCCGCGCGCCGGTAGTGGCACGCCCATATAGCTGACATATGGCGCCACGATGGAAGCACAGAAATTTTGACCGATACCACCAAGCCGACCGAGACCACGCCGACCGAGACCACGCCGACCCAGGCGGAGTCCCCGACCCCCGCGCCGACCGAAGCCGCGGCCCAGCAAGCCGCGCCCAAGCAAACCACGCCCGAGCAAACCACGCCCGAGCAAACCACGCCCGCCGGCGCAGACGACGACGCCCCCTACCCCGAAGAATACGACTATCCTGACGAACCCGAGGAACAGCCGCAATCCGGCTTCGCCGCCCTCGGCCTGTCGCCCGAAATCGTCCGCGCGGTGACCGAAAAAGGCTACACCATCCCCACGCCTATCCAGGCCCAGGCCATCCCCTACGTCCTGATGGGCCGCGACCTCCTCGGCACCGCCCAGACCGGCACCGGCAAGACCGCCGGCTTCACCCTGCCGATGATCGACATCCTCTCCGGCTCCCGCGCCCGCGCCCGCATGCCGCGCAGCCTCATCCTCGAACCCACCCGCGAACTCGCCCTCCAGGTGGCGGAAAACTTCGTCGAATACGGCAAATACCTCAAGCTGACCCACGCCCTGGTGATCGGCGGCGAAAGCATGTCCGACCAGAAGGAAATCCTCATGCGCGGGGTCGATGTCCTCATCGCCACCCCCGGCCGCCTGATGGACATGTTCGACCGCGGCAGCATCCTCCTCTCCGACGTAAAAGTCCTGGTCATCGACGAAGCCGACCGCATGCTCGACATGGGCTTCATCCCCGACGTCGAAAAAATCGTCTCCCTGCTGCCCAAAAACCGGCAAACCCTGTTCTTCAGCGCCACCATGGCGCCCGAAATCAAGCGCCTGGCCGACGCCTTCCTGCAAAACCCCAAGCTCGTCGCCGTCGACCGCGCCGCCACCGTCGCCACCACCATCACCGAGGCCCTCCTCCTGGTCGCCGAACTGGACAAGCGCGAGGCCCTGCGCCGCCTTATCCGCTCCGAGGACGTGCAGAACGCGCTGATCTTCTGCAACCGCAAAAAAGACGTCGACATCCTCTACAAGTCGCTGGCCAAACACGGCTTCAGCGTCGGCGCCCTGCACGGCGACATGGCCCAGCCGGTCCGCTTCGCCACCCTGGAAAAATTCAAGGCCGGCGAACTCCGCCTGCTCTGCTGCTCGGACGTCGCCGCCCGCGGCATCGACATCGGCGGCCTGTCCCACGTCTTCAACTTCGACGCCCCGCACCACGCCGAAGACTACATCCACCGCATCGGCCGCACCGGCCGCGCCGGCCGCGAAGGCCGCGCCTTCACCCTGGCCGCCCCCGAAGACCGTCAAAATGTCGACGCCATCGAGAAACTGATCGCCCACGCCATCCCGCGCATCGCCGTCCCCGGACTCGACGCGGTCGAATGGGCCGAGGGCGACGGCCGCCGCCGTGGCCGCGGTGGCCGCCCCCAAGCTGCCACACGTGCCGCCGCCGCCCCCAAGCGCACCGCCAAACCCGCCGCCGAGAAATCGGCCGAGGCGACCACGGAAAAGCCCGTGCGCACACCGCGCGTCCGCGCCCCCCGGGCACCGCGCGAAATCGCCCAGCCGGTCGAAGTCGCCGCCGACATCCCCTTCGAGCAGCCGGAGATCATCGAAACCTCCTCGCCGGAAATCCAGCCCGTCGAAGTCCAGCCCGCCGAAGTCCAGCCCGCCGAAGTCCAGATTGCCGAGCCCACCACCACCCGCCCCCCCCGCCGCGAGCGCGACCGCGACCGGGATCGCCCCCGCCGGGACGAACCCCGCCGGGACGAACCGCGCCGGGACGAGCCCCGCCGCGACGAACCGCGCCGCGAAGAATTTCGCGCCCGCACCGACGAGCAAAAGCGCCGCGACAGCGGCGATGAACCCCGCCGCCGCGAAGGCGGCGATGAGCCCCGCCGCCGCGACAACAACGACGAACCAAGGCGCCGCGAAGGCGGCGACGAACCCCGCCGCTACCGCGACAACGACCTAGGCCCGCGCGTCCTCGGCTTCGGCGACGAAACCCCCGCCTTCATGCTCGTCGCCGCCCGCCCCCGCGGTCCCCTCGCCGACTCAACCCCCGACTGCTGACCGAAGCCGCTTCGTAGGGTGCAATGCCGCTTGGCATTGCACCATCGTCCCCCGCGCCCACATCAACGATCGGCACCAGCCGGAGACCCGCCCCATGAACGACGCACCCGCCGCCCCCTCCACCAAAGGCAAGCTCGGGCCGTTCAAATGGGATGACGCCCTGCAACTCGACGGCCAACTCACCGAGGACGAACGCGCCCTCCGCGACGCCGCCCACCAATTCTGCCAGGAGAAACTCCTCCCGCGCGTCCTGATGGGCTTCCGCCACGAGCACTTCGACCGCGAAATCATGAACGAATTCGGCGAAATGGGCTTCCTCGGCGCCACCCTCTCCACCCATGGCTGCGCCGATGCCGGCTACGTCGCCTACGGCCTGATCTCCCGCGAGGTCGAGCGCGTCGACAGCGGCTACCGCAGCGCCTTCTCCGTCCAATCCAGCCTGGTCATGTATCCGATCTACGCCTTCGGCTCCGAAGACCAGAAAGACCGCTACCTCCCCAAACTCCGCACCGGCGAATTCGTCGGCTGCTTCGGCCTCACCGAGCCCGATGGCGGCTCCGACCCCGGCGCCATGCGCAGCCGCGCCAAATCCGTCGACGGCGGATACCTGCTCAACGGCAACAAAACCTGGATCTCCAACGCCCCGATCGCCGATGTCTTCGTCGTCTGGGCCAAGGACGATGCCGGCGACATCCGCGGCTTCATCCTCGACCGCGGCATGAAAGGCCTGACCACGCCCAAAATCGAAGGCAAGTTCAGCCTGCGCGCCTCGGTCACCGGTCAAATTATGATGGACGACGTCTTCGTCCCTTCGGAGAACATGCTCCCGAAGGTCAAAGGCCTGCGCGGCCCCTTCTCCTGCCTCAACAACGCCCGCTACGGCATCTCCTGGGGCGCCCTGGGGGCCGCCGAATTCTGCTGGCACGCCGCCCGCGACTACACCCTCAACCGCATCGTCTTCGGCCGCCCGCTGGCCGCCACCCAACTGGTGCAGAAAAAGCTGGCGGACATGCAAACCGAAATCACCCTGGCCCTGCAATCCGTCCTGCGCCTCGGCCGCCTGATGGACGAAGGCCAGGCAGCACCCGAGATGATCAGCCTGTGCAAGCGCAACTCCTGCGGCAAATCCCTTGATATCGCAAGAATGTCACGCGACATGCACGGCGGCAACGGCATCGTCGACGAATACCATGTCATCCGCCACGTGCTGAACCTGGAAACCGTCAACACCTACGAAGGCACCCACGACGTCCACGCCCTGATCCTCGGCCGCGCCCAAACCGGCATCGCCGCCTTCGGCGAGTAAGCCAGCAAGCGCTTCTTTTTGAAAAAAGAAGCAAAAACTTTCATCCGCTGACTTGCTTCCCTCCTGTTTGCGGAGGGCGGCCGCCCCCCCAAAAGACCCGCCGTAGGGTGCAATGCGCTTTGGCATTGCACCACCTTCACCCACAAATTCTCCGAAATTTATTCGGAATTATTTCAAAAAAACTTGCATAATTCGTCACGTTGCGGTATATTATCCCCAATGCGCGATTTCACCACCCGCCTGGTCGCCCTCCTGACCAGCCTGCGCCATGCCGTCGCCGCCTTCGCGGCCCGGCAGGACCGTGTCCAAACCACCTGGATCGGTACCCAGGCCTACCGCCCGATCGAACCCCTCAATCAGCCGCCCAAACTCCCGGCGGAAACCTGGTCCCTCCTCTGGCACCGCCTCAACCGACTCACCGCCCGCTTCCAGGCCCTGTTCGCCCGCTGGCAAACCAACACCCTGCCCACGCCCCGCATCCGTGCCTCGCGCCCGTACACCCCCCGCGAATACCTCCGCCTGCCCACCACCCCCGGCTGGATCAACCATCGCATCGCCGAAGCCGCCCCCTGCGCCGGCACGCTCGATATCCTGCTCCAGCACCCCGAACTCCCGAAATTCCTCCAACAAGCCCCCCAAGCCGGCCGCCTCCTGCGCCCGCTCCTCCACGCCCTCGGCCTGACGCTCCCGCCATACCTGCGCCTGCCGCCCCGCCCAAAACCTTCCTTCTCTCCCCTCGCGCTCGGGCGGGGTGAGCCGCAGGGGGGCTCTTGCGTCGCGGAACCAAACAGCGCGGCGCCGCAAGGAACCCCCTTCCGCCCCCTCCCCGCCAACATCCGCGCCGCCGCCCGCGCCTGGAAAAAATACGACCAAT
>JANXSA010000030.1 GCA_025352915.1 Rhodospirillales bacterium
TCAAGCCCGCCGCCCGGATCGACCCCTCCGCCGCCCTGCTCGCCCGCATCCCCGCAATCACCGGCCCCCGCCTGGTCTTCGTCGACGGCCGCTTCCACTCCGAACTCTCCGGCGTGCCAAAGGGCCTGCGCGTCACCACCGGCGCCCCCGCCATCGGTCGCATCGCCCGCCCAATGGATGAAAAACTCGTCGCCCTGAACACCATGCTCTCCGAGGACGGTGCCGCCATCCACGTCCCCGCCGGCCACGACGCCGGCACCCTCATCCTGGTCAGCCTCGGCACCGGCCATTCCGTCGGCTTCCACCCGCGCCACGCCATCATCCTGGAAGCCGGCGCGAAGCTCGCCCTGGTCGACATCGCCATCGGCGACGGCGAATACCTGCACAACCCCGTCCTCACCGCCGAGATCGCCGCCGGCGCCACCCTCACGCACTTGCGCATCCAGGACGAAGGCGCCGCCGCCTTCCACCTTTCCACCACCTATGCCCAGGTCGCCGCGGCCGCCACCTATGACAGCTTCGCCCTGACCCTCGGCGCCCGCCTCGCCCGCATGGAGGTGCATGCCCATCTCGCCGGCGAAAATGCCGCCGCCCATCTGAACGCCGCGCAACTCCTCGGCGCCAGCCAACACGCCGACTTCACCACCGTGGTCCGCCACGACGCGCCGAACACCGCCAGCCGTCAAACGGTCAAGAACGTCCTCACCGGCCGCTCCCGCGGCGTCTTCCAGGGCCGCATCGAAGTCGCCCGCATCGCCCAGAAAACCGACGGCTACCAGATGAATCAGGCCCTGCTGCTCTCGCCCGACGCCGAGATGGACAGCAAGCCGCAGCTCCAGATCTACGCCGACGACGTCAAGTGCAGCCACGGCGCCACCGTCGGGGCACTCGACGCCAACCAACTATTCTACCTGCGCAGCCGCGGCATCCCCGAACCCGAAGCCCGCGCCATCCTGGTGCGCGCTTTCCTTTCCGAAGCACTCGACCCGATCACCCACGACGAGGCTCGCTGCGCCATGGAAGCCGCCATCGCCGCCTGGTGGGAGCGAAACGTATGAACGACGCCGCGCAATTCTTTGACATCAAGGCAATCCGCGCACAATTCCCGATTCTGTCGGAAAAAATCCGCGGCAAGGATCTGGTCTTCCTCGACAGCGCCGCCTCGGCCCAGAAGCCGCGCGCCGTCATCGACGCCATGGTCCACGCCATGGAGCACCAATACGCCAACATTCATCGCGGCCTGCACTGGATGAGCGAGCGCACCACCGAGGCCTATGAACTCACCCGCGACGCCGTCGCCCGCCTGCTGAATGCCCGCGACCGCAGCGAGATCGTCTTCGTCCGCAACACCACCGAGGCGATCAACCTGCTCGCCCACAGCTACGGTCGCGCCATCATGAAGCCCGGCCAGGCCGTGGTGATTTCCGCCATGGAGCACCACTCCAACATCGTGCCCTGGCAGATGCTGCGCGACGCCCACGGCATCGAGCTGCGCGTCGCCCCGATCACCGATGCCGGCGAGCTCGACATGGCAGCCTTCGAGGCGCTGCTCGCAGACGGCCGCGTCGGCCTGGTCGCCATCACCCACATGTCCAACGTGCTCGGCACCTACATCCCGGCCGAACGGATCGTTGCCATCGCCCACGCCCATGGCGCCAAGGTGATGCTCGACGGCAGCCAGTCGATCGTCCATCGCCGCATCGATGTCCAGGCGCTGGACGCCGACTTCTTCGTCTTCACCGGCCATAAGCTGTACGGTCCCACCGGGATCGGCGTCCTCTGGGGCCGGCGGGAACTGCTCGACGCCATGCCACCCTTCCTCGGCGGCGGCGACATGATCTCCAGCGTGAGCTTCGAGCGCAGCACCTGGGCCGACACCCCGCACAAATTCGAGGCCGGCACGCCGGCGATCATCGAGGGCATCGGCCTGCACGCCGCCATCCAGTTCGTCGAGGCCATCGGCTACCCAGCCATCGCAGCCCATGAAGCCGCCCTGACCGAACACGCGCTGGCCAAGATGTCGGCCATCGAGGGCGTCACGGTGATCGGCCGCGCCCAGGATCGCGGCGGGGTGGTATCCTTCACTCTCGACCGCGCCCACGCCCACGACGTCGCCACCCTGCTCGACCGCCAGGGCATCGCCGTGCGCGCCGGCCAGCATTGCGCCGAACCGCTGATGCGCCGGCTCGGTCTGGACAGCACCGCGCGCGCCAGCTTCGGCATCTACACCACGCACGAAGAAATCGACGCGCTGGCCGATACCCTGACCCGGATCAGGGAGTTCTTCGCCTGATGTTCGAGGATGTCCGCGACCTTTACAACGCCGCCATCCTGGAGCGGGGCCGCCGCCCGCACCATATGAGCAAGCTTGCCGCCTTCGACGCCACCGCCAAGGGCGACAACCCGATGTGCGGCGACCGCGTCACCGTCTGGCTGAAATACGCTCCCGACGGACGCATCGCCGAGACCGGCTTCGATGCCCGCGGCTGCGAAATCAGCAAGGCTTCGGCGGATCTGATGGTCGAGGCCGTCCAGGGCCAGGCGCCGGCTGATACCCGCGCCATGTTCGAGCGTTTCCGCCAAATGGCACAAACTGGCGACTGCCCGGCCTGCGCCGCATTCGCGCCGCTCGCGCCATTGGCGGCGGTGCATGCCTATCCCTCGCGGATCAAATGCGCCACGCTGCCATGGCATGCTCTGTTGGCGGCGCTGGAGGGGACGACCAATGCAACCAGCGAATCCTGAGGGGGGCCGGCCGTGAACGAGGGTTCGATCACGCAACCAGGTGCTGTCGGCACCTGGACGCCCGATGGCGAAGTGGCGCCACGCCCCTCGGAGGAGGCGCTGATCGCCGCCTGCGCCAGCGTCTACGATCCGGAAATTCCGGTGAACATCTATGAACTCGGCCTGATCTACAGCATCGACATCGACGATGCCGGGGCGGTGAAGGTCGAGATGACGCTGACCGCGCCGGCTTGTCCGAGTGCCCAGGAATTGCCCGAGCAGGTGCGCGATGCCGTGCTGGCGGTGCTGGGGGTGACTGCCTGCGAGGTCGATGTGGTCTGGGACCCGCCATGGGACCAGAGTCGCATGAGCGAAGATGCCCGCCTCGCGCTGAACATGTTCTGAGGGAGCGACGTCATGTCCGACAATGTCTCCGTGGCTGCACCACGCGCCCGCCGGCCATTGCCGCCGCTGATGGCGGTCTCCGACGTCGCGGCCGAGCGGCTGCGGGCGCTGTATTCGACGGGCCAGGAAAGCAAGCTGCTGCGCATCTCGGTTAACACCAAGGGCTGTTCCGGGCTGGCATACGACATGACCTGGGTCGATGGCGCCGGTCCCGGCGATGAGGTGGTGAGCGACAAGGGAGTCACCGTGCTGGTTGACCGCAAAGCTTCGCTGTTCCTGATCGGCACGACGATGGATTATGAAGTGAAGGCGCTGTCTTCCGGGTTCACCTTCGTCAATCCGAACGAAAAGGGTCGATGTGGCTGCGGCGAGAGTTTCCACGTCTGACGCCGTACGGAGGAAGTTGCGATGTGGGATTGCGCTGAGCTTGCCGCCTCGATGACTGTCCGCCAGCGCCGGGTGGCGGCGGGCGGCGAGGCTTGGGATGTGCTGGTGGCCGAGGGCCGGGATGCGGTGGCGCGCGAGCCGATGTTGG
>JANXSA010000033.1 GCA_025352915.1 Rhodospirillales bacterium
AAGTATCGGGCAGACCCATCGGATGGCGGTAGTAGACGACCTTGCCGGGTACGCGACGTGGGGTCGTCACTTCAACTGCCGGATCGTCAAAGACCGGCAGATACACGCGACCCTGGGCATCCTTCCGCGGTCCCGCCGACCACAATGGCTGGCCAGCCGGATCACGGTAGTACAAGGGGGATTTCGCCTCGTCGCTGCTCGCAGCACTCTGCGCAATGGCTGAGCCAGCCATCAGCCCAATGAGAGCGCCAATCACCCGAAGACTGATCGCATCACCGCGCTCACTCACAATGCGCCTCCGACCAACCGCTCGATCAAGGCAATCTGCCGCTGCGCTTCAAGAACGGCTTGGAGTGATTGCATGCGCAGGTCGAACAGTTCGCGCTCGGCCTGTAGCACTGCAACCAGCTCCCCCCGATTGGTCGAGTAGGCCGTCATCGCCGCACCTCGCACAGCACGGATTTGTGCGACCAATCGGGTGTCGATCATCGCGGCAAGCTTCCGGTTGCCATCCAGCACTGCGAGCGCCTCCGCTAGCTCCCCCAGCAGTAGCTGAGCGCGGGCGTCCTGCCGGGCCCGCATGGCACCGGCGGTTGCTTCTGCCTCCTGCCGACGCGCTGTCACTGCTCCCCACTGCAGAGGCACTTTGGCGCCGACCCACACCATGAAGCCCGCCGGGCCATTGGATCCCCGGTCGATGGCAGCGGCACCGAGCGTGAGGTCTGGGTAGCCGGCGCGCTCGGCAAGCCCACGGCTCGCTTCGGCGATCCGCACCCCGGCAGCGTCAGCTTCCAAGGCAGGATTGCGCTGTTGCAGCCGCGCAGCGAGAGTTCGCGGATTGAGCGCAGCCTCTGGCGGCAGCGCGCGCAAGGTTTTTGGGCGGGCCAACGCTGCATCGGCGGGACGGATCAACAGCGTGTTGAGCTGGCCGCGCGCCGCGGTCAGCACCGCAGTTTGCCGCAGCGTCGATACCGCAACCCGCAGCACTTCAGATTCGGCCTTCAGCACGTCAATCTGGGCACCCTGACCTTGCGCATACCGAGCTTGTGCAGCACTGGCGACAACCTTGGTCGCAGCTTGGAGGTCAGCAGCGACCGCCACGGCGCGATCGGCGATGTAATACTGCGCGAAGGCTATCTTGATCTTCTCGACCAGCTGGGCCTCGGTGCTCCGGCCCTCGGCTGCGGCCTGGTCAACCTCGGCATTCGCCGCCTGCCGCCGCAGCTCACGCTTGCCCCACAGCGGCAGATCCTGCTCCACGCTGTAGATCATCTTGTTCTGGCGCGGTCCGGATATCCGGTCGATTTCGTCCGACAGGATACGCATTGTCGGGTCCGGCAGTGCGCCGGCAATGGTTACCCGCGCTTGGGCTGCAGCCATTTCGAGCGCGCGAGCGGCGACGACAGGGCTCAACTGACGAGCCAGCGGCATCACGCTGTCAAGTGAGGCGCCAGGCAGACTCTCGGCCCGAACCTGGCCAAGGCTGGGGGTGGCGGCGGCTGCCAACGTTAGCCAACAGCCGACTATCGCGCCAAGCATGTGCCGGGCGCGGCAACGGGGAGCAGATGGCTCCCCTCCAGCGGTGGGGGTCATGTCATTTGGTGGCTTTGAAGGTGACGACGCCGCGTACGGTTTCCTGCTCGCCCTGCACCTTCGCGGACAGCGTCAGTGCCCAGCCCCCAGCCATGGCGGTCTCGGCGCGGAACCGATACTGACCAGGTTGATCGGACATGGCCGGTGTCACCTTTCCGGCCATCGTCGGCATGCCATCAGGGCCCATGTCGACGCGGGTTTGGAAAATGACCGCATCCGCGACCGGTTTGCCGTCGCGCACGCCGATCAATCGTACCGTCACGTCCGTCAGGCCGGGGCCGGCGGGTTGTACTCCGACTAGTTCAATGCGGTAGTCCAACGCGGCTGCGAAAGCGACGGGTACGGCAGCAGCGAAAGCGAGAGTCAAGCCAGCGCAGAGCACTGCGCTGCGATTCCTGTTCGGAAGCATGGTGTGAATCCTCGATTTGGCGCGCACACGTCATGCGGTGCGCGTGGCAGCTGATCCTAAGACACCGCGAAAAACGAGCTCGACGGCGAGCGCGTATTCACCGGGGTCATCCAAATTCAAGTCCGCGAGCGCGTCGCGCCAGCGGGTTGCGGATCAGGCGAGTCGTATTGGAGGACCGAGGGCCGGCACGACAATGCGTCCGATATGCACGATCGAAACCGCCCAGTAGGACACATCGCCCCAATGCAGCCGAGCGACGTTGGGTAGGAACTTTGGCGGCAGCGCGACAAGGAACATGCAGCCAAGTGCCGTGTAGCAACCCGGAACCACACTCTTGCACGGCATATCTGCCATCGCCTCGCCGTCACCGACCAAACCCTGTGCCGCCATCATCATGCCGGCTGCGCTAGGGCTTGGGGCGGGCAACTGTGCGCGCACAACGGCGGTCGCAAAAACGCCGAGCATCAAAAGCATAAAAACGCGGCGGATCGTGCCCATCACCATTGCACTAAAATAGCCTGCCGGAATGCGGATGCAAGGGATTGCTGCGCACTGCCCTCGCAACGACCAGTGAACCAGCACTCAAGGCCATTTCGTTCCCAGAGAGGGTTAGTACCCGGCTTTGACCGCACCGCCAATTTCCTCGCCCGTGCGAAGTTATCGCAGATGCCGGGAACGTGCGGATGCCGATCACGCCTGAAGAAATCACCTGGTCCTACCCTCAGCCATCCCCTCATTTCGCATTGCCATAGAATCCGTTGAATTCGGATGCTGTTCCGATGGCTCTGGCGAAGGCTTGCATGAGGGGGATCAGGCGGTGCTCGGGCATATTGGGGATCAACTCGTAGAGCATGCAGC
>JANXSA010000037.1 GCA_025352915.1 Rhodospirillales bacterium
CGAAGGCCTGGCCGCCGTCTTCAAGATGGAAAGCCACAACCACCCCAGCTTCATCGAGCCCTACCAGGGCGCGGCGACCGGCGTCGGCGGCATCCTGCGGGATGTCTTCACCATGGGCGCCCGCCCCATCGCCACCCTCAACGCGCTGCGCTTCGGGTCGCCTGACGCGCCGCGCATGAAGCGCGTCATCGACGGCGTGGTCCGCGGCATCGGCGGCTATGGCAACTGCGTCGGCGTGCCGACCGTGGGCGGCGAGGTGAACTTCCACCCAGCGTACAACGGCAACCCGCTGGTCAACGCCATGACGGTGGGTATCGCCCGCGCCGACAGCATCTTCTACGCGGCGGCCAGCGGCATCGGTAACCCCGTGGTCTATGTGGGGTCCAAGACCGGCCGCGACGGCATCCATGGCGCCACCATGGCCAGCACCGAATTCGCCGCCGACAGCGAGGACAAGCGCCCCACCGTCCAGGTCGGCGACCCCTTCTCCGAGAAGCTGCTGATCGAAGCCTGCATGGAACTGATGGCCACCGACGCCATCGTCGCCATCCAGGACATGGGCGCCGCCGGCCTCACCAGCAGCAGCGTCGAAATGGCCGGCAAGGGCGACATGGGCATCGAGTTGGTGCTCGATAACGTCCCCCAGCGCGAAACCGGAATGTCCGCCTACGAAATGATGTTGTCGGAGTCCCAGGAGCGCATGCTGATGATCCTGAAGCCCGGCCGCGAAGCCGTGGCCGAGGCGATCTTCCACAAGTGGGAACTGGACTTCGCCGTCATCGGCCACCTGACCGACACGGGCCGCATCGTCATCCGCCACAAGGGCGTGGTGGAAGCGAACATCGAACTCGCGCCGCTGGAATCCCAGGCGCCGCTGTATGAACGCCCCTGGGTGCCGACGCCGAAGCTGCCGGTGCTGGGCACCGTGCCCGACCCGGTCGGCCTCAAGGCCGCGCTGCTCGCGCTGGTCGCCTGCCCGGACCTATGCAGCCGCCGCTGGATCTGGGACCAGTATGACAGCATGGTCGGCGGCCAAACCGCCAAGCGCCCCGGCGCCGCCGATGCCGCCGTGGTTCGCGTCGAGGGCCACCGCCGCGCCCTGGCCATGACCACGGACTGCACCCCCCGCTACTGCCTGGCGGACCCCGAGGAAGGCGGCAAGCAGGCCGTCGCCGAGGCCTGGCGCAACATCACCGCGGTCGGCGCCCTGCCGCTGGCGATCACCGACAACATGAACTTCGGCAACCCCGAGAAGCCCGAGATCATGGGCCAGTTCGCCGGCGCGGTCATGGGCATCGGCGCCGCCTGCCGCGCGCTGGACTTCCCGGTCGTCTCCGGCAACGTGTCGCTCTACAACGAGACGGCAGGCCGCGGCATCCTGCCCACCCCCGCCATCGGCGGCGTCGGCGTGCTGGAGGACGTGGCCCAGGCGATCGGCCTCGCCCTGCCCGCGGGCCACGATCTGGTGCTTGTTGGCGCCACCCAGGGCTGGCTCGGCCAATCCCTATGGCTGCGCGAGATAGCCGGCCGCGAGGAAGGCGCCCCGCCGCCGGTGGACCTGGTGGCCGAACGCCGCAACGGCGACTTCGTCCGCACCCATATTCTGGCCGGAGCCGTCGCTGCCTGCCACGACTGCTCGGATGGCGGCCTGCTCGTCGCCGTCGCCGAGATGGCCATGGCCAGCGGCATCGGCGCCACCCTTCAGGCCGCCGGCGACCACGCCTTCTGGTACGGCGAGGACCAGGCCCGCTACGTCCTGGCCGTGCCCGCGGCCGCCCCGGTGCTGACCGCCGCCGCCGCCGCCGGCGTCCCGGCGCTGCGCCTCGGCCAATCCCGAGGCAGGGACTTGGTCTTGCCCAATGGCGAGGCCATATCGATAATGGACCTGCAGGCGGCGCATGAAGCGACGCTGCCTGCCCTGATGCGGGACGGAGCCTGAGCCATGGCGATGCAGCCAGCCGATATCGAAGCCCTGATCAAGGCAGCGATGCCCGACGCCCAGGTGACCATCACCGCCCTGGTGGATGATGGCGACCACTACGCCGCCACGGTCGTGTCCGAAGTTTTCCGCGGCAAGTCCCGCGTGCAGCAGCACCAGCTGTCTATGCCTCGCTGCGCGGCCGCATGGGGGGCGAGTTGCACGCCCTCGCCCTGCAAACCTCAGCCCCTTAAGGAGCCAGCCCATGACCAACCCGGTGTTCGAGCGCATCGAAGGCGAGATCAACGCCAACCCCGTCGTGCTGTACATGAAGGGCACGCCGGTCTTCCCGCAATGCGGCTTCTCGGCCCGCGTCGTGCAGATCCTCTCCGCCGTGGGCGTCCCGTTCAAGGGCGTGAATGTGCTGGAAGACGGCGACATCCGCGAGGGCATCAAGGCTTATGCCAACTGGCCGACCATCCCGCAGCTCTACGTCAAGGGCGAGTTCGTCGGCGGCTGCGACATCATCATCGAGATGTTCCAGGCCGGCGAGTTGCAGGAGCTGATGAAGGAAAAGGGCGTGCCGGTTTCGGCCGGCGCCTGAACCCAAGGGCGCCTCCGTCGCCCGTTGGTACCAGATAGTCCGCCGCCCTTGAATGGCGGGCGGCTGCATCTGCGGTCGCTCGTCACGCCGCAGGGCAAGCGCCGTGCGGCGCCTCGGCAGGGACCAAGGGCGCAGGCCTGAGCCTGGCTTTGCCAAGAGTGCTCATGCCGGGCAGACTATGCCCTGGCAGGAGAGCCCATCCATGACCAGCATCGAACACCGCGCCCTCGGCACCGACGGCCTCAAGGTCTCCGCCATCGGCCTCGGCTGCATGTCGCTCTCGGGCGTCTATGGCGATGCCGACGACGCCGCCTCCGAGGCGCTGATCCGCGACGCCATCGGCCTCGGCGTCACCCACTTCGACAGCTCCGACATGTATGGCTGGGGCCACAACGAGGGCGTGGTCGGCCGCGCGCTGAAGGGCCTGCGCGACAAGGTCATC
>JANXSA010000056.1 GCA_025352915.1 Rhodospirillales bacterium
CAGGGACCTCGGGTCCCTGGTGGGGTCGAGGGGCGAAGCCCCCGCCTTGCTTCCTTCGCCCCGGCCCCGATCTCGCCGCTAACCCAACCCGTCAAACAGCGCCGTGGTCATGTAGCGTTCGGCGAAGGACGGGATGATCACCACGATCTGCTTGCCTGCCATCTCCGGCCGGGCGCCGAACTTGAGGGCGGCGGCGAGCGCGGCACCGGAGGAGATGCCGCCGGGGATGCCTTCGCGTCGCGCCATGCGCTTGGCCATGGCGAAAGATTCATCGCCGGTGATCTGGATGATCTCGTCATAGACCGCCCGGTCCAGCACGGTGGGGATGAAGCCGGCGCCGATGCCCTGGATGGGGTGCGGGCCGGGCGCACCGCCGGAGAGGACGGGGCTGGCCGCGGGTTCGACGGCGACGATGCGCACGCCGGGCTTCTTTGCCTTAAGCACCTGGCCCACACCGGTGATGGTGCCGCCGGTGCCGATGCCGCTGACGAAAGCGTCCACCCCGCCCTTTGTGTCGTGCCAGATTTCCTCCGCCGTGGTGCGGCGGTGGATATCGGGGTTGGAGGCGGAGCCGAACTGGTCGGCGGTGACGCTGCCGGGGTGCTGGGCGAGCAATTCCTTAGCGCGGGCGACGGCGCCGTTCATGCCCTTTTCGCGCGGGGTCAGGTCGATCTCGGCGCCGAGATAAAGCAGCATCTTGCGGCGTTCGATCGAGACCGATTCCGGCATGGTCAGGATCAGGCGATAGCCGCGCGCGGCGCAGACGAAGGCGAGCCCGATGCCGGTGTTGCCCGAGGTCGGCTCGATGATGACCGCGCCAGGGCCGATCGTGCCCGCAGCCTCCATCGCCTCGATCATGTTGACGCCGATGCGGTCCTTGACGCTGGCCAGCGGGTTGAAGAATTCCAGCTTCAGCAGGATGTCGGCCTTGATGCCGTCTTCGCGGGTGATGTTGGGGATGCGCACCAGCGGCGTGTTGCCGATGGTCTCGGCGATGCTGTCGTAGATGCGGCCGCGCAGGGGCGGGTCAAGCTTGAGCGTGCTGGCCATGGTTTGTCTCCCGATGCCCTGGCGGGCTTTGCACGCTATTATTGCGTGAATTCAAAAAATCATACACGCCGTGACGCGGGCGTGCCAGCCCGGCCTATTGGACCGCGCCGTCACCCTTGAGCGGCTTGACCGGGCCGACCATCTTGTTGCCCTTCAGCATCGCCTCGGTGGCGGTCAGATTGACCACCATGAAGGTCTGGTAGTCGCCGGTGTTGATCATGGTGTTGCCTTCGATGCTGATCTCCTGCGTCGGCTGGGTCACCCCCTCGGCGCCGATCATGATGGCCGCGCTGCGGTTCTCCGATTTCGGGCCCTTCTGCATGGTGGTGTCGCGCACCACCACGCTGCCGCCATTGGAGATATCGATGTGGTAGCTGGCGGTGCCGGTATCGCCGTCGCGCAGGTCGCAGCCGATCACCTCGGTGCGGGCGGCGCGAGACTTGATGTGGTGCGCCTGGCGGGTGTCGGCGAATTTGCTGCGCTCGACCCGCAGCAGCTTGAGCGCGTTGACGTAGATGCCGTGCGCGCAGGGCGAGCAGTAGCCGTTGCGCAGGAACTCGCTGTCGCGGACGATGATCGTGCTGGCGGGATTGCCGGCGGCGAGGATGCCGTTCTGGTTGTTGATGAACTTCACCCGCTCGACGGTCAGGTTGGTGCCCTCGGCGCGGATGCCGGCGCCGTTCATCTCGGGCACGCGGGAGCGGGTGAGGGTCAGGTTGCGGATGGTGATGTCGCGCCCGGTGGTGACCAGCAGGGCTTTGCCCTGGCACGCCTTGTCGGTGAGAATGGCGCTGCCGTCGGGCTTGGCGCCCTCGATGGTCAGGTTGTTGGCGGCGACCACGGCGCAGTCGAAATACTCGCCGGGGTCGATCACCACGCGGTCGCCGTCCTGGGCGGCGCGGATGGCTTCGGACGGATTTTTGTAGGTCCGTGTCTCGCCGACCTCCAGGGTGCGTGCGGCGGCGGGGGTGGCGGCGAGTGCCAGCAGGGCCGCCAAAAGAGCCGGCAAAAATGTCAGGCTATGCGGTCTGGTCATGATCCGTCCCTTGTCCGCGGTTCGGCGCAGTCTAGGCAACGCGGCGCCGTCATACCAGCAGCACGGCGCGCGGCGGGATCAGCTGCGGCCGACCAGCACCACGCCGGCGACAATGAGAGCGATGCTGGCCAGCGCCAGCGCGAGGACAATGCCCTGCATTGCCGGTCAGCACCTCATACGATCAAGACTGGCCCTCATACGATCAAGACTGGCCCAACCCGGTGCGGGCAAGCAGCATCACCGCCAGCACCGCGAGGCCGATGGCCCAGCTCACCCGGTCGCGCAGCGCATACAGGATCGGGTCGTGATCCATGTAGCCGCGCGCCGTCGACAGCCACATGCGGCAATTCCACAGCAGCACCAGCGGCACGATACCCCATAACAGGCCGGGTGCGGCGAAGCGGCCGCTACCGGCTTCGCTCTGGACATACAGCGCCAGCACCAGGCTGGCGGCGAAGGAGGCGCAGACGCCGAACAGTTGCAGGATCACCAGGTCGCCCGGGCCATAACCGCGCCCGGCGACCAGGCCGCTGCTCTCCATCACCTCGGCCACGCGCTTGACCAGGGCCAGGCTGAGGAACAGGAAGCTGGCGAAGGCGAGCAGCCACAGGGACAGCGCGTGGCCGCTGGCCTCGCCGCCGCCGAACAGGCGGATGGTGAACAGGAAGGCCAGCGCAAACACATCGACCAGCGGCTGGCGCTTCAGCCAGAGCGAATAGGCCAGCGAGATGCCGGCATAGGCCGCGACAACCAGGATGATGCCGGTGCTCACCGCCAGCACGAGAGTCATCGCGACCAACAGGGCGGCCAACACCACGCCGGCCGCGGCCGGGGCATCGCCGGCGGCAAACGGGCGCAGGCGCTTCTTCGGATGCGCGCGATCAGCAGCGAGGTCGAGCAGGTCGTTGACCAGGTAGATGCCCGAGGCGGCCAGACTGAAGGTGACAAAGGCGAGCAGCCCGCCGGCCCAGCTCGGCCAACTGGTCAGCGCATGCGCGGTGAAGATCGGCACGAAAACCAGCAGGTTTTTCACCCATTGATGCGGCCGGATGGCGCGCAGCAGGGTGGGCAACAGCGCCGGCGCGACAGCAAACCGGCGCTCCACCGGTATGGTGACGAGCCTGGCCACCGCGGCCGCGACATCGACCAGCACTGCCGCCCCGGCCTCGGCCCATACCGGGAGATCGGCGCGAGAGTCGCCGGCATAGGCAAAGCCGCCGCGGCCAAAGCGCGCGACCAGGGCAGCGGCCTTGGCCGGGCCTTTGAGGTTGTGCTCGGCGGTCGACGCGATGACCTCGTCGAACAAGCCGAGATGGGCTGCCACACCGGCGGCTATGGCCTCGTTCGCCGCCGTGGCCAGCACGATGCGCCGACCGGTCGCGCGCTGTTCGCGCAGATAGGCCAACAAGGGTTCGTTGTACGGCAGAAGCGCCGGATCGAGCGGGGCGAGCGAGGCGACCCGGGCCTTCAGCGCCGCCCGCCCACCCATGACGGCCGCCCCCAGTGCCCCAAAGCGCAATCCGCCGGCCAGCGCGAGCAACCCCTCGACCAGCGTGTCAGTACGCACCAGCGTGCCATCGAGGTCGACGCAAAGCGGCAAGGCGGCGGACAGCATTTTTACTCCGTGCACGGGGCGCGGCAGTCGACACGGACCGCGTCGAATCCGGTGACGAAGACGCGGGTTCGCTCCAGCGTGACGCTGCCGACCAGGAGTATGAGCACAACCACGCTCGCCAGATAGGCCCGCGCCGCCAGGCTGGACGGGGCGAGCGCCGGGGCCAGGCCGGCCCCCAGGGCGAAGACCAGGAAATGCGTGTGGGCGGCGTAGAGATACAGGCTGCCGCGAAACTGGAAGTCGAGATGAAAGACGATATTCAGCACCAGCGTGATGGCCAGGCCGCACGCCAGCCAGCGCGTGGCGCAGTGGCGAAAGGCGGCAATCGCGCCGGCCAGCCAGAACAGGTGCCACGCGACACTCGCGATCGCGGCGATCGGGCCGAAGCTGGGCCGGCGGAAAACCCACATCCCGATGCCCTCGGGCAGCCACACGACGGCGAAATCCGGTGAGACCATGGTGTAGCCAACCAGGCGCCACAGAACGTCGACCAGCCCCGCCCGATCCCCTTTGGTGCGCTGCCAATAAATCTCCTTGGCCACCGCCACCGGGTCGGCGAGGAACTGGCGCAGCACATCGAACCAGACAATGGCGGTCAGCACCGCGCACAGCACCGCCACGCCAAGGCCGAAGCGGATCATCGGCGCGACGGCACCACGCAGGCCACGATGGCGCCACCAGGCCAGCGCCTCGGCGACCATCGGCTGGAGGATATTGGTGGTGGTAATGCCGTAGCTCAGCGCGGCCAGGGCGAAGCGCAGCCGCCGCCCGTGGCGCAGATCGGCCAGCCGCCAGACCGCCAGCAACCAGACACAGGCAATGCCAAAGGCCGCGGGGCCATAGGCCTCCGGGATCATCGCGGTGAACACCTGATTGCCCGAGACGGCAAACAAAACCGCCAGCGCCACGGCGATGCCGGCGGCAACCGCGAGGCTGCGCAGGTAGAGAAAGACCACCGCCACCGTCGCGGCACCGAACCCGGCCATCACCAGCCCGGCCGCAGCCTTCGGTGCCAGCCCGGCGGCCAGCAGCGGCCAGGCCAGCGGACGCAGCAGCCAGGTCAGCGGGTGCTTGACGTTGCCACGTTCATATTCGTCCAGCGCCAGCAGCGCGACATAGCGCGGCGGGTCGAAGTCGAAGGCGAGGTTGTAGAAATCGGCATACTGCCCCTCGGCCAGCCGCAGCGCCGCGGTGGCATAGATCGCCAATGCGGCCAGCGCGAGCACGGCGGCCGTGACCAGGTCGCTGCCGGCGAGCGCCGGGAGTGCTGCGGCCTGAGGGGGCGCTGCTGCGAGTCGCGGCACGGCGAACATCTCCATGCTCCGGTACGCAGCCATTGCCGCCGCGAACCAGGGCTGTCAACGCCGCAAAGGTGCATGTGGCAATGCAGCATACGCTTGTCCGCCGCCGCCGCACACGGCATGGTGCGGGATCAACCAAGACACAGGGAGCTTACCCATGCTGCTACGTCGCAGTCTTGCGGCCGCCGCGCTCGCGCTGGCCGCCAGCCTTGCCCCGGCCACGGCCGCGTTGGCGCAATCGGCGCTGCCGCCGCTGCGCACCGGTGTGGACGGCACCTTCGCGCCGCACGCCATGGCCAAGCTGGGCGGCGGCATCGAGGGTTTCCAGATCGACCTGTTCACCGAAGCCGCGCGCCGCATGAAGCGCGAGATCACCATCGACAGCACCAGCTTTTCCGGGCTGATCCCCGGGCTGCAAGCCGGCCGTTATGATTTCATCGCCGCCCCCACCACGGTGACGCGCGAGCGCTCGGAAAACATGCTGTTCACCGCCGGCTATCTGTGGACCGCCTTCCAGTTCGGCATCAAGAAGGGCGCAGCCCCGATCACCGGCTGGGAAGACCTGAAGGGCCGCGTCGTGGCGGTGAACAAGGGCACACCCTACGAGCAGCTGTCCAAGGCCGAGGGCGAAAAGCACGGCTTCACCACCCAGGTCTACGACACCCAGCCGGACGCCATCCAGGCCGTGTTGTCGGGCCGCGCCTATGCCACGCTGGGCGGCAATACCGTCATCCGCTACGTCGCCAGCCGCAATCCGCAATTCGCCGCCGACCTGGAATTGAGCGCGACGCGCGCCCATTGGGCTGCGCCGTTCCGCAAGGACAGCGTGGCGCTGCGCAACCAGATGCAGGACGTGCTGAACTGCATGAAACTGGACGGCACCATCGCCAAGCTGTCGGAAAAATGGTTCGGCATGGCGCCGGCCGCCGATGCGCTGGAGCGGGTGGTCACCCCGGGCTATGGCGTGCCGGGGATGCCGGGCTATGACCCGACGCCCTTCACCCTGAAATGCGACTGACACCTTGATCGTCGAAGCGCCCCCGATTGTTGAAGCATTGGGTATCCACAAGCATTTCGGCGCCCTTCACGTCTTGAAGGGCGTCGACCTGCTGGTGGCTGAGCGCGAGCTGGTGTTCGTGATCGGGCCGTCCGGCTCCGGTAAATCCACCCTGTTGCGCTGCCTGAACCGACTGGAACAGCCGAGCGCCGGCAGCGTGGTGGTGGACGGCATCGATATGCTGGACCGCCGCACCGACATCAACCGGGCGCGCCAGCGCATCGGCATGGTGTTCCAGTCGTTCAACCTCTATCCGCACATGACCGCGCTGGGCAACGTCACCCTGGCGCTGCGCAAGGTGGTGGGAAAATCGCGCGACGAGGCCGAGGCGCTGGGGCTGGCGGCACTCGACCGTGTCGGCCTGCGCGATCGGGCGGGGCACACGCCGGGCCAGCTTTCCGGCGGCCAGGCCCAGCGCGTAGCGATTGCGCGCGCGATAGCGCTGGAACCGCGCGTCATGCTGTTCGACGAACCAACCAGCGCGCTCGACCCCGAGCTGGTCGGCAGCGTGCTGGCGGTGATGCGCGAGCTGCGCGAAAGCGGCATGACCATGGTGGTGGTGAGCCACGAGATGGGCTTTGCCCGCGCCGCCGCCGACCGCGTGGTGTTCATGGATGACGGGCTGATCGTCGAACAAGGTTCTCCCGGCGCGATCTTCGAGGCGCCGCAGCACGACCGCACGCGCGCCTTCATCAGTCAAATCCAGCGGCACTGACCCGGCATGACCGGCTGGGAGCGCTTCCTCGACACTTTCTTCAACGCCCGTGTGATGGCGAAATACTGGCCGGACATTTTGTACGGCATGGTGGTGACGATCGAGCTCGCGGTGCTGGTGGTGATCGCGGGGATCACCAGCGGGCTGGTGCTGGCGCTGTTGCGCGCGCTCGGGTTCCGGCCGTTCAACTGGCTGTTGATCTTCGTGGTCGATGTCTTTCGTGCTCTGCCGCCACTGGTGATCATCGTGCTGATCTATTTCGGCCTGCCCAGCCTGGACATCACGCCGTCGGGTTTCGTCTCCACCTGGCTCGCACTCAGCCTGGTGCTGATGGCCTTCGCCGAGGAAATCTTCTGGTCCGGCATCACCGCGGTGCCGCGCGGCCAGTGGGAGGCAGGGCGCTCGACCGGCCTGTCTTTTGCCCAAACCCTGCTGGGCGTGGTGTTGCCGCAGGCGCTGCGCATGACCATCCCGCCGCTGACCAGCGCACCATCGCCATCACCAAGGGAACGGCACTCGGTTCCGTCGTTGCGGTGTCTGAGATTCTCGGCCAGGCCTCATCGGCGGTCTCCAACAGCTACAATCCCTCGCCGCTGATGCTGGGGGCGGCGGCCTACCTGGTGCTGTTCATCCCGGTGGTGGTAGCCGGACGCTGGGTGGAAACCCGGTTCGCGTGGAAGCGCTAGATGCTCGACACCTTCTTCAACGTCGAGATCATGCGCGCCGCCTGGCCGATCCTGGTCGCCGGATTGGGCAACACGCTGCTGCTATCGGCCACCGTGGTGCCGCTGGGGTTGCTGGGCGGCCTGATCCTGGCGCTGCTGGCGCGCCACCGCTCGCCCTGGATACGCTGGCCGCTCATGGCCTGGGTGGATTTCTTCCGCGCCTTCCCGCCGCTGGTGCTGCTGATCTTCCTCTATGCCGGGCTGCCGTTCATCGGCCTGGAGCTTAACGGTTTCGGCTGCGTGGCGATCGCATTCTTCCTCAACACCGGCGCCTATTACGGCGAAATCCTGCGGGCGGGGATCGACTCGGTGCCGACCGGCCAGACCGAGGCGGCGCGCTCCACCGGGCTCACCGGCGGCCAGACCTTGACCTACATCGTGCTGCCGCAAGCCGTGCGCAACGTGCTGCCGGACCTGATGTCGAACACCCTGGAAGTGGTCAAGCTGACCGCACTCGGCAGCGTGGTGGCCATGCCGGAACTGCTGTTCCAGGCCCGCCAGGCCCAGAGCCTGACCTACAACCCAACCCCGATCGTGGTCGCCGCGCTGATGTATTTCGCCCTGCTCTGGCCGCTGGTGCGCCTGCTGAGCCGGCTGGAAAACCGGGCGCTGCGGACGGGGTAGGACAGCACCGTCAATCCGGCATTTGCGGTACCACGACAACAGGCGCATCAGCGCCGCATGAGCACATCGGTCCATATCGAGCCCGATCCCGAGCGCCGCGCCGCGCTGACCCGGGCCATCAGCGCACAGACCGGCCTGGATCGGGAGGGGATCGAAGCCTTCCTGCGCGCCTTCTACGGCGCCGCGCGTGAGGACCCCATCCTTGGCCCCGCCTTCGCCGACGTCGCCGACTGGGAGAAGCATATCGCCGTCATCACCCGCTTCTGGGGCTCAGTCGCGCTGATGACCGGCGAATACCATGGCCAGCCCATGCAGGCCCACGCCCACCTGGCCCTGACCCCGGCGCATTTCGCCCGCTGGCTGGAAATCTTCGAACGCATCGCTCGCGACCATTTCACTCACGGCGGCGCCGAACACATGCTGGAACGCGCCCGGCGCATCGCGCGCAGCCTGGAGATGGGGCTGATCCCGCTGCACCTGCCGGCACGGTAGGGAAGCAAGGCCGGGGCTTTGCCCCTGGACCCCAGCAGGGGTCCGAGACCCCTGCACCCTCAACCATGAAGCGCCTTCGGCTAAGGGGGGTGTCGAGGCCTTGATAAAGGCCGCGACACCCCCCTTAGCCGAAGGCGCTCAAAGATGGGGGTCTGGGGCCTCAGGCCCCAGCGGGTCGAGGGCAGAGCCCTCGCCTTGCTTCCTACCGCAGCGACGCGTTCAGCTTGGCCAGTGCCGCGGCACCCGGCACCAACTCGTCGTCCATCATTTCGTTGAACGGCTTGTCGGCGGTTTCCATATACATGTGCATATCCTCGGCATCGGGATCGACATAGAGCAGCCCGGTGACGATCTCGCCGCGCGCCTTGCGGGTTTCCAGGAAGTTCATCGCCGCCACCCGGTCGGTCACGTCGTAGTCATTGGCCAGCTTGCGCAGCTTCAACAGGCTGCCGTCATGCTGGCGCACGATCTCGGTGCTGCCCGGCTCGTAGTCCACGGTGATTTCGTTGCGCCCGGTGATCACGTCGAGGAAGTTCACCGCCTCGTTGTGTTCGCGCACGTAGTCGAAACTCTTGGTGCTGCCGTCGTGGTTGTTGAAGGCGACACAGGGCGAGATGCAATCAATGAAGGCCGAGCCATTATGCTTCATCGCGCCCTTGATCAGCGGCACCAGCTGGCCTTTGTCGCCCGAAAAGCTGCGCGCGACATAGGTGGCGCCGAGTTGCAGCGCGATGCCGATCATGTCGATGGCTTCGTCCATGTTCGCTACACCGCGCTTGTTCTTCGCCCCGCGGTCGGCAGTGGCGGAAAACTGGCCCTTGGTCAGGCCGTACACGCCATTGTTCTCGACGATATAGGTCATGTTCACGCCGCGCCGGATCGAATGCGAGAACTGCCCGAAGCCGATCGAGGCGCTGTCGCCGTCACCGGAAACGCCAAGATACAAAAGCTCCCGATTGGCCAGGTTGGCGCCGGTCAGCACCGACGGCATGCGCCCGTGCACCGAATTGAAGCCGTGCGAATTGCCCAGGAAATAGCTCGGTGTTTTCGACGAACAGCCGATGCCGGACATCTTGGCGATGCGGTGCGGCGGCAGGTCCAGCTCGAAACAGGCGCGGATGATCGCCGCCGAGATCGAGTCATGCCCGCACCCGGCGCACAGCGTGGAAACCGGCCCCTCGTAGTCGCGCCGCGTAAAGCCCAGCGCGTTCTTCGGCAGG
>JANXSA010000064.1 GCA_025352915.1 Rhodospirillales bacterium
GCAGTTTCGTCCGTCGGGCCCGCTGGAAATCTGAGTTATTTTTCCTCATGGGGCAAACAGGTCGCTATCTCAGCGCCCGGTGGAGACAAGCAGGCGGGCGGCGATGCAGGCGGAATTTTGCAAAACACCGTGCTAAAAGGCGACAACGGGAACATTGACAACGGATACTACTCATTTCAAGGCACTTCGATGGCTTCCCCTCACGTAGCCGCTGTTGCCGCGCTGATAGTCTCGCAGGGAGTCAAATCTCCCGACGACGTGAAAGCCATTCTTCAGAAATCCGCTGATCACCGAACTTGGCGTCCGGAAGAATTTCGCGCTTAACAGCGCGGCGGCGGCGGCTCATCTCGCCCTCTCCTTACTTCGGCCGCTTCGCGCCGTACAGCGACCGGCGCTTACGACGCTTGGCGATACCCTGGGTATCCAACACACCACGCAGGATGTGGTAACGCACACCGGGAAGATCCTTCACGCGCCCGCCGCGGATCAACACAACGCTGTGCTCCTGCAGGTTGTGGCCTTCACCGGGGATGTAGCTCACCACCTCAAACCCGTTGGTCAGGCGCACCTTGGCAACCTTGCGCAACGCTGAGTTCGGCTTTTTCGGGGTGGTCGTGTAGACGCGGGTGCAGACGCCGCGCTTTTGCGGGCATCCCTGCAACGCGGGAACCTTGTTGCGGACCCGGGCGGGAACCCGGCCCGAGGCGATCAACTGGTTGATGGTCGGCATAGACCCTCTTTCCGATCCTGACAGCGAAGCCCAGACAAATGCCCGAGACCCTCATAAATCCAAAGGCTCAAACCGCGCCCCTTCGAAAAGGTGCAGTCCCGAAGCCCAGGCACGATACGCCACACGCAAGCCCCACAGTCGGCGAACTTGCCACCCTGCGGGGGTCGATCTGAATGCGGCCTGAGCCCCAAACTCTGCGAGGGGCGGCGCCACACACTGCGGTATCTAAAAACACCTTCCGTCCGAACCTTTGGCAGGGCCGACCGAGGGGGCGATACCTACGGGCGATACCCGCTCAAGTCAAGCGCAGCGCGGCCTCCAGGGGAGGAATTTACCATCCGCGCCATGCATCCCAAGCGTGGCCGTCGTGCGCACATGCAATCCTTGGCGACCCTTAAACCGCGCACAAAAAACGGGGGCGGAAGAGGCCCTTCCCCTTCCACCCCCGGTAAAACAACGCTCTGTCCAGGCCGGCTATTCGGCGGCCTGGCCGCTGGTGATCTGCGGAGTCTCCTGCCGCAGCCCCCTGGCCTGGTCGCGTCCGGCGGCGATCGCGCGCAAGCGGTTCATCACCGCGCCGGTGCCGGCGGGGATCAGGCGGCCGACAATCACGTTCTCCTTCAGCCCCATCAGTGTATCCACCTTGCCGGCCGTGGCCGCCTCGGTGAGCACGCGCGTGGTCTCCTGGAAGGACGCCGCACTGATGAAGCTATGAGTCTGTAGCGAGGCCTTGGTAATACCCTGTAGCACCGGCATGGCAGTCGCCGGACGCTCGCCCTCGGCGATCCGCTTGTTGTTCTCCTGATCGAACTCCATGCGATCAGTCTGCTCGCCGGTGAGATACGTGGTATCGCCGGGCTCGATGATCTCGACCTTCTGCAGCATCTGGCGAACGATCACCTCGATGTGCTTGTCGTTGATCTTCACGCCCTGGAGCCGGTAGACGTCCTGGATCTCATTGACGAGATAGTCGGACAGCGCCTCGACGCCCAATACCTTGAGGATGTCGTGCGGCACGCGCGGCCCATCCACGAGGGGATCGCCGCGGCGGACGAAGTCGCCTTCCTGGACCGAAACGTGCTTGCCCTTCGGGATCAGGTATTCGCTCTCCTCCAACGTCTCGTCGTTCTTCACGATCACCCGGCGCTTGGCCTTGTAATCCTTGCCGAACTCCACCCGCCCGTCGATCTCGGCGATGATCGCATGGTCCTTCGGGCGCCGGGCTTCGAACAGTTCGGCAACACGCGGCAGACCGCCGGTAATGTCGCGCGTCTTGCTGCCTTCGCGCGGAATGCGGGCCAGCACGTCGCCGGCCGCCACCTGGGCGCCGTTCTCGACCGACAGGATCGAGTCGGGGCTGAGGAAGTAGCGCGCATCGGCACCGTTCGGCAGCTTGACGACCTCGCCCTTATCGTCCTTCAGTTGCAAGCGTGGCCGCAGATCCACGCCGCGCGCGTTCTGCTTGTAGTCGACGACGACCTTGGAGGTCAGGCCGGTCACCTCGTCCATCCGCTCCACCAGCGTGACGCCTTCGAGCAGGTCGAGATATTCCAGCTTACCGTTGCGCTCGGTGATGATCGGCAGGGTGTAAGGGTCCCACTCGGCCAGCTTCAGGGTGCGGGTCACCGTCGCGCCCTCGTCCACCAGCAGGCGCGAACCGTATGGTACGCGGAAGCGGGCGCGCTCGCGGCCTTTTTCGTCGTTCAGCACCATTTCGCAGTTTCGGCTCATCACCACCGGAACGTTGGAGCTGTTGATCACGACGTTGCGGTTGCGGATGGTCACCACGCCGTCATGGCTGGCCTCCACGCTGCTCTGCTCCGCACCGCGCTGGGCGGCACCACCGATGTGGAAGGTGCGCATGGTCAGCTGGGTGCCGGGCTCACCGATCGACTGGGCAGCGATCACGCCAACCGCCTCGCCGATGTTGACCGTTGTGCCGCGGGCCAGGTCACGCCCGTAGCAATGCCCGCAAACGCCAACCTTGGCCTCGCAGGTCAGCACCGAGCGGATCTTCACCTGCTCGACAGCCGCCTTCTCGAAGCGCTCGGCGTCTTCTTCCTCGATCAGCATGTTGGCCGGCAGCAGGATCTCGTTGGTCGCGGGATCAACCACGTCCTCCGCCGTTGTGCGGCCCAGGGTGCGCTCGGACAGGCTGGCCACAACCTCGCCGCCATCCATCACCGGCTTCACCGTCAGCCCGCGCTCGGTGCCGCAATCCACCTCAACGATAATGCAATCCTGCGCCACATCGACCAGGCGACGGGTCAAATACCCGGAATTGGCGGTCTTCAGCGCGGTGTCGGCCAGCCCCTTGCGGGCGCCGTGGGTAGAGTTGAAATACTCCAGAACCGAC
>JANXSA010000077.1 GCA_025352915.1 Rhodospirillales bacterium
GGCTGAAGCTTTCGAGCCCGGCGACGCCGCCCGGGCTCCAGCGGGTGATGAGCTGGGCCAGGGTGGTGCCGGGGGTCATGGTCAGCGCCAGGGTAAAGGCGAGCACCAGTGCGGCTACGGCCAGCACCGAGAGGATTCGCACGGACGGGGAGGCGAATGGGCTCAAACGAACAGGCGCTCCGTTTTCTCCAGGCCCTTATACATGTCCGCGACGAATTCGCCGTATCCGTTCCAGATCTGGGTGGGGACCATGTCGCCGGAGCCGAGCAGGCGTTCGCGGGCCTGGCTCCAGCGCGGGTGCGGGACGGCGGGGTTCACGTTGGCCCAGAAGCCGTATTCTTCTTTTTGCAGGGCTTCCCAGAAGGTGGTGGGGCGCTTGTCGGTGAAGGCGATGGAGACGATCGACTTGGCGCCCTTGAAGCCGAATTTCCAGGGGGCGACCAGGCGGATGGGGGCGCCGTTCTGCGGCGGCAGGGTCTTGCCGTACATGCCGACGGCGAGGAAGGCGAGTTCGTTGGCGGCCTCGGCCATGGTGAGGCCTTCGGTGTAGGGGTACGGGTAGAAGCTTTCCTTGATGCCGGGCATGGTCTTTTCGTCGGCGATTGTCTTGAAGACGACGTATTTGGCGCCGGCCTGGGGTTCGGCGATGCGCAGCAGGTCGGAGATGGCGAAGCCGACCCAGGGGACGGTCATGGCCCAAGCCTCGACGCAGCGGAAGCGGTAGACGCGCTCTTCCAGCTTCACCTGTTTGAGCAGGTCTTCGAGGCCGATGGTGCGGGGGGTGGCGACCATGCCTTCGAGCTTGATGGTCCAGGGCTCGGTGACCAGGGCTTGGGCCGGGCCGACGATCGACTTGGACATGCCGAATTCGTAGTAGTTGTTGTAGGTGGTCGCGTCGGCCTCCCCGGTGATGGCGCGGCCGGGGTCGTATTTGGCGCTGCGGGCGGCATCCAGGGGCTTGCGGGGCTGTTCCTTGACCGGGGTGCCGCCGAACAGGCGCGAGGGGTTGAGCCACTGGGCCTGGGCCGATGTGGTTGCAGCGAGCAGCCCGGCGCCAGCTCCAAGCAAGCTGCGGCGGGCCATGACGACCGACTCGGCGGTGGCCTGTGACTCCGGAAGCTCCCAGCCGCGGCGAATGCGAATATGCATGGTTCAATCCTCTCCTGGTTTCCGCCGGTTCGTCGGACCGCGGGTGCGGCGGGGTGCAGGCCATGGGCCCACCATGCCCGCAACCGGGGTCCGGGTTCAACGGTCAGTTGGGGCGGGGCGGCGCCATTGCCATCCCGCCGCCGGTCTGTGACAACTTGGGTGGGACACCGGCGCCGGTTTGCCGTTACAGGATGCCCCACCGAGTTACGCCGAAAGGAACGCCCCAGATGCATCTCGCCCGCTTTCCCCGCGTGAAACTGTGCCATGCGCCGACGCCGCTGGAGTTCATGCCGAACCTCACGCGGGCGCTGTCGGACGAGATCGGCGGGGGCGGGCCGCAGCTTTGGATCAAGCGCGACGATTGCACGGGCTTGGCGACTGGCGGGAACAAGAACCGCAAGCTGGAGTTTTTGCTCGGCGAGGCCTTGGCGCAGGGGGCGACGCATATCGTGACGCAGGGGGCGGTGCAGTCCAACCACGTGCGCCAGACGGCGGCGGCGTGCGCCAAGCTCGGGCTGAAATGCACGGCGCTGCTGGAGCACCGGGTGCAGACGAATGATCCCGATTACCTGGACGGCGGCAACGTGCTGATGGACCGGATGATGGAGCTGAATATCGAATACCGCGATGCCGGCACGGATATGAATGGCGAGTTGGCCGGGGTTGGCGAGCGGCTGCGGGCGGCGGGGGATGTGCCGTATCTGATCCCTGGCGGCGGGTCGAACACGGTTGGCGCACTGGGCTATGCGCATGTGGCGCTGGAGACGATGACGCAGGCCAATGAGATGGGGCTGCGGATTGATCTGTTTGTCCATGCGACGGGGTCGGCGGGGACGCAGGCGGGGCTGGTGGTGGGGTTCGAGGCGCTGAATTCGGGGATTCCGGTCCTCGGGATCGGGGTGCGCAATCCGCGCGACCGGCAGGAGGCGGCGGTGCATGCTTTGGCCGAGAAGACGGCGAAGGAGAAGCTGGGGCTTTCGGGTATTCGGCGCGAGGCGGTGGTGGCGAATTGCGATTATGTCGGGGCGGGGTATGGCATTCCGACCGATGGGATGGTCGAGGCGCTGATGATGCTGGCGCGGCTGGAGGGGATTTTCCTCGATCCCGTGTATTCGGGGAAGGGGATGGCGGGGCTGATTGACCTGGTGCGGAAGAAGACCTGGGGGGCGGAGCAGAATATCGTGTTTTTGCATACTGGCGGGCAGGTGGGGCTGTTTGCGTATCGGACGGCTTTGACGCCGGCTTAGGGGAAGGAAGGATTCTTCTTTTTGCGAACAAAAAGAAGCAAAAAAAACTTTATCCGTTTGGCGGGGATGTTGAAAGCGTGGGTCCTTCGCTCCGCTCAGGATGACGGCGGGGGGGGGGCGTATCTAATGGATGAAGTTTTTTTGCTTCTTTTTGTTCACAAAAAGAAGATTCTTTCTGCCCCTAGCCTTTTCTGGCGATGAGCAGCGCCCTGCCCGACTGGATTGTTTGGTCGCGGTTTGCGTTGCGGCCGGTGGCGGCGCCGGTGCGGGTGGCGGCCGAGGTGGCGCAGTATGGCGATTGGGTGTTGGACACCATCGCGCCCGAGGTGGACCCGGATTTCTATCGAACGGTGGCGGGGCTGGGGGCGGATGAGGATGCGGTGCGGCATTTTGCCGATGTTGGGTGGCGGGCTGGGTTGAACCCGAATACGTGGTTTGATACTCGGTTTTATTTGGCGTTTTATCCCGATATTTCTGAGGCCGGGATGAATCCGTTTTTTCATTTTATTTATTATGGGCGGGCGGAGGGACGGATGCCGGCCCGGCCGGGGGGATCGCCGCGGCATGTGGTGGAGCAGGCGCGCGTGCCGTCGCGGCGGCCGCCGGGGTGGGATGCGCCGGAGGATGCGCCGCGGTTGGATTTGGCGGGATTGCGGGCGGCGGTGGCGGGGGCGTGTTTGGGGGCGACGGGGCTGGTGCTGTCGGTCAGCCATGATTGTTATGTGAATGTGACTGGGGGGATGCAGATTTTGATTGCCGATGAGCAGGCTTTGTTCAACGGGGATCGGACGGCGTATTTGCATGTTGCGCCGGCGATTGCGCGTTTTACTTTTGCACCTCCTGGGGAGGAGCTCATAAATCCCCTCATTTTTTACTC
>JANXSA010000084.1 GCA_025352915.1 Rhodospirillales bacterium
CCAGTTTCATCCAGCACCTGCCCTTCGCCCGCCGCATCTTCCGCCAGTATGTCGGACTGATGCCGCTGGCCATCGAACAGTTCGACCTGTCCGGCTACGACCTCGTGCTATCGAACAGCCATGCCGTCGCCAAGGGCGTGCTGACCGGCCCCGACACCGTCCATGTCAGCTACGTCCACTCGCCGATGCGCTACGCCTGGGACCTGCAACACCAGTATCTCCGCGAATCCGGGCTCAACCGCGGGTTGCGCGGCCTCTACGCCCGCCACCTCCTGGCCCGCCTGCGCCGCTGGGACCTCGGCACCGCCAACGGCGTGGATGCCTTCCTGACCAACTCCAGCTACATCGCCCGCCGCATCCGCAAGACCTACCGCCGCGACGCGCAAGTGATCCCGCCGCCGGTCGATATCGACAATTTTACCCCCGGCGGCACCCGCGGCGACACCTACCTGATCGCCGGCCGCCACGTCGCCTACAAGCGGGTCGACCTCGTCGCCGCCGCCTTCGCCGCCATGCCGGACCGCAAGTTGCTCATCGTCGGCGACGGCCCGGCCCATGCCCGAATCCGCGCCGCCGCCGCTGGCGCCGCCAACATCGAATTCCGCCCCAGCGTGCCCCAACCCGAGTTGGTGACGTTGATGCGCGAAGCCCGCGCCTTCGTCTTCGCCGGCGAGGAGGATTTCGGCATCGTCCTGGCCGAAGCCCTGGCCTGTGGCACCCCGGTGATCGCCTTCGGCCGCGGCGGCGCCCGCGATATCGTCACGCACGGAACCGGCCTGTTCTTCGACGAACAAACCCCGGCGGCGATCATCCAAACCGTGGCGCGCTTCGAAACCACCTCGTACGCCGCCGAAACCTGCCGCGCCGCCGCCCAGCACTTCGCCCCCGCCCTGTTCCGCGACCGCCTGCGCGCCGCGGTGGCTACGGCCCTGGCCAGGGCGCGCGCCTGATTTCGTCAACAGCGCGCCCGCTGTCAGATTTCTTTACACGGCCGACCCGGCCATGCCACGCACCACAACCCTCCCGCGCCTCCGTTCTTCACAATTTTCTTATTCTTTTCCGTAGGTTACTGCCGTTCCCGGCCCGCCCGGCACGGCGCTCGCGCTAGCCAAGCCAGTATCGCCGGTTCCGAATTGAGTCGGTGATTTTTACATTTCGCCGGCACTGTTCCCGGTCGATCGCATTATCGCGTTGAAACTCCATGATATTTTCTTCTGGCACGACCCTTGCTTAGGGTTATGTGATTTGATCCCCTCAGGAGAGCTACTGTGTCCATCTTCAACAAAATTGCGGCGTCCGCCTTGATTGGATCGATGGCAATGGCCGCCCCGGCCCATGCCTTGCTGACGGCAGTCGAGACTGAAGTTTTCTCGTTTTCTACCCTCAATCAGAACACCAATTTGGCGTTCAACGGGTTCAATGCGGGTCTTGGCACGTTGACTGAGGTGATCATCTCCTTCACGTCGGCGATCACGTTGAGAAATACGGCCGTGGTGGTTGTCGGGTCCTCGAACCACGCGGTGGGCAGTCCGAACCCGCTGTCGGCAATTGCGACAATTACGGCCTCCATCCCGGCTTTCTTCATGGTCGCGTCCAACTCCCTCAGCACGCCGGGGTTTGTCGGAACCGTGACCTTCCCGGGTGTGAACATCGTTGGCACTGCCTCCAATCCTGCTCTCACCGGCGGTGCGAACGTTGTCAACCCGCTTGCGCTGTCGGCCTACGTCGGCGGGATAAATCTCTATTCGATCAACATGTCCGCCACGGGTAACCAGGGTGGCAGCGTTCCGGACGAGGTTTTCACCGGCAACAATGGCAGTGCGTCTGGCTCTATCAGTGTCCAGTACCGCTACAATAGCAACGAAATCACCACTCCGGAACCCGCCTCGATTGCGCTGCTTGGCGTCGGAATGCTCGCCCTGGGCGCGGCCCGCCGCCGCCGCCGCGGCTGAACACTGGGTCGCTCCAAAACGGCGCTTCTCCTGATTTGAGACCAAATCGCGCGGCGACCTTTGGGTCGCCGCGTTTTTGTTTGCCCATCCGCCGTCCTCGGCACTCACCCCCCAGCCGCCCGCCGCTCCCGCGCCAGCATCTCGCGCTTGCGCGGCACCCCCCAGCGATACCCGGTCAGGTCGCCGTCGCGGCCCACCACCCGATGGCACGGCACCGCCAATGACACCGGATTAGTGGCACACGACCGCGCCACCGCCCGGATCGCCCGCGGCGCCTCAATCATCTTCGCCAACTCGCCATAGCTGCGCGTCTCCCCCGGCGGTATCCGCCGCAGCGCCTCCCACACCCGCACCTGAAACGCCGTGCCGCGTAGATCGAGCGGCAACGCCAACGCCTCGCGCGGCTCCGCGATGAAATCCAGCACCAGCGCCAGGATCTCCGCCAGCCCGGCATCATCCATCACCACCGTGGCGCGCGGAAACCGCCGCCGCAAATCACCCATCAGCGCATCATCCGGCTCGGCAAACCCCAAAAAGCACACCCCGCTTGCGGTGGCCCCCACCAGCAGCCGGCCAAACGGACAATCGGCGAACGCGGTACGAATTTCCTCTCCCGCGCCCCCTCGCCGCAGCGCCCCCGGCGTCATCCCCAACAGCCGCCCGGTATCCTCATAGACCCGCGATTCCGATCCGAACCCCGCCCCCTGAATGGCGTCAGCCACCCGCGCGCCGCCGGTCAGCGCCGCCTGCAACCGCCGCGCCCGCACCCCCTCAGCATAGCTGCGCGGGGTCACCCCGGTATGATCGCGGAACATCCGCAGGAAGTGAAAGCGCGAATACCCCGCCCGTTTGGCCAGCGTCTCCAGCGACGGAATACCCTCATCGGCCTCCATCGCGGCACAGGCATCCGCGACCACGGCGCGGGCAATCGCCTCGCGCTCGCCCTTCGGATCACACCGGCGACAGGCGCGAAACCCCGCCGCCTCGGCCTCATCGACGGCGGCGAAATAGCGCACATTCTCCCGCCGCGGCCGCGGCGACGGACAGCCCGGCCGACAATAGATCCCCATCGTGGTGACCGCATACAGGAAATCGGCGGCCTCGCGCCGGGCCACCAACTCCCAGCGTGTGTCGTCCAACGTGGTCATGGCCATGCCTCCTCATCCCGCAATCGCCCATGCACTCTGCCCTGACGCAACTGTGCAAACCATCCGGCGCTTGCTGCCACTGTCACAGTTGTCGTGGTCACGACCGCACCTGTAAGAACAACCTTAGGTTCGTCCTCCCAAGGGCGCTGCCGGAATCACGGTTTCGCACTGGAGTGGTCGATGCGCCCCGCACTTGCCTGTCTGCTCGTCCTTGGCCTGGCCCCCCTCGGGTGTGCGCCGTCGCCGCCCGCTCCGCCCGCCGAACCGCCGATCGTGGCGGAGGAAGCGGTGCCCGACGCCCAGCACTGCGCCCGGCCGGTCGAAAAGACCGCGTTCCAGGTGGCCGCATTGAAAAGCCGGCTGATGGTCACCGCGCTGGCCTGCGATTCCACCGAGAAATATAACGCCTTCATCACCGCCAACCGGGCCGTGCTGCTGCCACAGGAAAAGACCCTGAGCGGCTACTTCGCCCGCAATTTCGGCCGCCGGGCGGCAACCGAACATGACGAATACATCACCAACCTGGCCAACGCCCAATCGCGCCGGCGCATCATCGACAATTACCGCTTCTGCCGCGACGGCCAACAGCTCTATGCCGATGTGGCCGCAATGAAGTCCTCCACGGACATGCCAACAGTGGCCGCCAGCCGTACCATCTCACAGCCGTTCAACGTCAAGGAATGCCCGGAAGCACCAGCCGCCGCACCGCGCCAGTCGCGGCCGGCGGCGCCGGTTCGGCGATAAAGCAAGGCTGGGCTCTGCCCAGACCCGCCAGGGGCCGAGCCCCTGGACCTCGTATATTAAGGTCCAGGGGCTTGGCCCCTGG
>JANXSA010000168.1 GCA_025352915.1 Rhodospirillales bacterium
CTACGACAACCTCATCATCTCGTACCGCAACGGCGCCCCGGTGCGGGTGCGCGACGTCGGCCGCGCCATCGAGGCCGCCGACAACCTCAAGGTCGCCGGCTACCAGAACGGCCGCCGCGGCGTTCAGCTCATCATCTTCAAACAGGCCAACGCCAACATCCTGGACACCGTCGCCCGCATCAAGGCCGAGCTGCCCCGCCTCCAGGCCTCGATCCCGCCCTCGGTCGTGGTCAGCGAGATCGTCAACCGCACCGGCACCATCAAGCACTCAGTCGAGGAGGTGCAATTCACCCTGATCCTCAGCGTGGCGCTGGTGGTGATGGTGATCTTCCTGTTCCTGCGCAATGTCTGGGCCACCATCATCCCCAGCATCACCGTGCCGATCGCCCTCGTCGGCACTTTCGCGATGATGTACCTGCTCGACTATTCGCTGAACAACCTCTCGCTGATGGCGCTCACCATCGCCGTCGGCTTCGTCGTCGACGACGCCATCGTCGTGCTGGAAAACATCTATCGCCACATCGAGGCCGGCGAACGCCCGATGGACGCGGCGCTGAAGGGTGCGGCCGAAATCAGCTTCACCATCGTCTCGATCTCGCTCTCGCTGATCGCCGTCTTCATCCCGCTGCTGCTGATGGGCGGCATCGTCGGCCGGCTGTTCCGCGAATTCGCCATGACCGTCACCATCGCCGTCGTCGTCTCGATGTTCGTCTCCCTCACCCTCACGCCGATGATGTGCTCGCGCTTCCTGCGCGGCCACCACGGCGGCCACAACCTGCTCTATCGCATCGTCGAGCGCGGCTTCGACGGCGTCCTGGCCGGCTACCGCCGCTCCCTGGACTGGGCACTGCGCTTCCAGTTCATCACCCTGATGGTGTTCTTCGCCACCATGGCCGCCACCGCCTATCTGTTCATCACCATCCCCAAGGGCTTCTTCCCCGAACAGGATAACGGCATGCTCCTCGGCATCGCCGAAGGCAGCCAGGACATCTCCTTCGCCGAAATGCAAAAGCGCACCCTGATGGTCGGCGCCGTCCTGATGAAAGACCCCGCCATCGCCGCCTATTCCACCGCGGTCGGCGCCGGCATCTTCGGCCAGACCACCAACAATGCCCGCTTCTTCATCGCCCTGAAGCCGTGGGACGAACGAAAAATCAGCGCCCAGCAGGTCATCGCCCGCCTGCGCCCGCAACTGGCCCGCCTCGAAGGCGTGCAGATGTTCATCTCCGCCGGCCAGGACGTCCGCATCGGTGGCCGCGTCTCAAAAACCCAATACCAATACACCCTGCAAAGTGCCGACACCGACGAGCTCTATTCCTGGGGCCCGCGCATCCTGGCCAAGCTGCGCACCATCCCCGAACTGCGCGATCTCGCCACCGACCAGCAAAGCGGCGGCACCACCGCAATCATCACTATCGACCGCGACGCCGCCGCCCGCTTCGGCATCAACCCAACCGTCATCGGCGACACCCTCTACAGCGCCCTCGGCCAGCGCCAGGTCACCCAGTACTTCACCCAGGTCAACACCTACCGCCTCATCATCGAGGTCCTGCCCGAAATGCAGGGCGACCTCGCCATCCTGGAAAAACTCTTCGTCCGCTCCGCCGCCGGCATCCCCGTCCCGCTCTCAACCTTCGTCAAGGTCGACACTAGCAAAACCGCGCCGCTCTCGATCGGCCACCAGATGCAGTTCCCCGCCGTCACCCTCAGCTTCAACCTCGCCGACGGCACGGCCCTCGGCCAGGCGGTCGAAGCCGTCTCCCGCACCATCCGCGAAATGGGCGTGCCGATCTCGGTCCAAGGCACCTTCCAAGGCACCGCCCAAGCCTTCCAGGCCTCGCTCGCCAGCCAGCCATACCTGATCGCCGCCGCCCTGATCACCGTCTACATCATCCTCGGCATCCTGTACGAGAGCTACATCCTGCCGCTCACCATCCTCTCCACCCTGCCCTCGGCCGGCCTCGGCGCCCTGCTCATGCTGATGGTCTTCGGCTACGACCTCTCCGTCATCGCCATCATCGGCGTCCTGCTATTGATCGGCATCGTGAAAAAGAACGGCATCATGATGGTCGACTTCGCCATCACCGCCGAAAGACGCGACGGCGCCACCCCATACGACGCCATCCGCGAAGCCTGCCTGCTGCGCTTCCGCCCGATCATGATGACCACCATGGCCGCCCTGTTCACCGGCCTGCCGCTGATGTTCGGCGAAGGCCCGGGCTCCGAGCTCCGCCGCCCCCTCGGCTTCGCCATGGTCGGCGGCCTCGCCGTCAGCCAACTCCTGACGCTCTACACAACCCCCGTCGTCTACCTCTACCTCGGCCGCCTGCAACAACTCCTGGCCCCGCGCCGCGTCCACCCACTGCCAACCCTCGCCCAGAAAATGGGCACCGCCACCGGCAATTAGCCACAAAAAAGCCCTCTCCCCTTGGGGGAGAGGGTTGGGTGAGGGGTCGCCCCACCAGATCAGGCTAGAAAAGCAAGCACGTTCTTTTTTGAAAAAAAGAACCAAAAAACTTTTCATCCATTTGCCTCGTAACCACTTGTCGGCAAATCGATGAAAAGTCCTTTTTCTTCACAAAAAGAAGACTTCCTCCCTACTTCCCCTCTTCCTCATCATCTTCCTGCGCATAATACCACTCCAGCACCTCATCATGAAACTCGGGGTCCTTCAAAAGCCGCATCGCCAGCGCCAGCACAATCTCCGGTGCCGCGCCGATTTCCTCGGCATCGTCCGCCACCTCGGTGGCCGAGACCACCCGCACCGACATCGCGCCATCTTCTTCGCCGATGATCAGCGCAACCTCATTCTCTTCCAGCGTGATCGAGGTCGTTTCAGCAGCCGCCATGGGGATATTCCTTTCGAGTTTCCGCGCGACTTAGCGCGATTTGCCCGTCCGGACCACCCACGCGTTTGCACCCGAGCCGCCGCCGTGTAGCCTGCCCACACGTCCCAACAAGCCCCGAAAGTCCCCCGCCGCCATGGCCGCCAACACCAAGCGCGTTTTTTACGTCAAATACGTCTCCCACACCTCCTTCAACGAAACCCTCGCCGAACACCCGGATATCCGCCTCGACAAGCTGGAAAACGAATCCCCCGAGACTGACGTCGCCCCCATCCTGCAAGCCGCCCACGCCTTCCAGATCGGCGCCTCCCGCGACGAGCTCGCCCCCCAGTTCTTCGCCCACCAAGACTTCCTCAAACGCTGCCCCAACCTCCTCCTCGTCTCCTCCAACGGCGCCGGCTACGACACCATCGACGTCGACGCCTGCACCGCCGCAGGCGTCCTTGCGGTAAACCAGGCCGGCGGCAACGCCGAAGCCGTCGCCACCCACGCCCTCGCCCTCCTCCTGAACCTCACCAAGCGCATCGGCGAAATCGACCGCGCCATGCGCCGCGAACTCGTCCACGACCGCGCCGCCTATATCGGCCGCAACCCGCTCAACAAGACCATCGGCATCATCGGCATGGGCCATGTCGGCACCCGCCTCGCCGAACTCGTCCGCGCCATGTACAAAATGCGCGTCCTCGCCTACGACCCCTACCTCACCGCCGACGAGATCAAGGCCCGCGGCGGCGAAAAAACCGACCTCGACACAATCTGCGCCCAGTCCGACTACGTCTCGATCAACTGCCCGCGCACCAAGGAAACCCTGGGCATGATGGGCGCCCGCCAATTCGCCCAGATGAAACCCACCGCCTACTTCATCACCACCGCCCGCGGCGGCATCCACGACGAAACCGCCCTCGCCGAAGCCCTGCGCGCAGGCAAACTCGCCGGCGCCGGCCTCGACGTCTGGGCCAAAGAACCCCCGCCGCTCGACCACCCCCTCCTCGCCATGGACAACGTCATCGTCAGCCAGCACACCGCCGGCGTCACCCGCGAAAGCCGCGAAAACATGGGCCGCATCGCCGCCCAGCAAATCATCGAAATCCTGGCTGGCAAACCCGCCACCCGAATCCTCAACCCCGAAGTCTGGCCTGCCTTCGCCCAGCGCTTCGAAAAAATCTTCGGCTTTGCACCGCAAAGGTAGAAAGTGAGACTCTTCTTTTTGTGAACAAAAAGAAGACGCTTCCCTATCCCTCCCTCTGATATCCCCCCACATTGAACCCCAAGGAAACCCAAATGATCGGCTTCGTCACCGTCGGCACCAATGACATGGACCGCGCCGCCGCCTTTTACGACGCGCTCTTCGCCACCATCGGCGCCAAGCGCCTCTCCGATAACGAGCGCTTCAAGGCCTGGGGCATGGCGCCGGGAACCCCCCGCGTCGCGGTCGTGAAGCCCTATGACGGCAGCCCCGCCACCGCCGGCAACGGCAACATGGTGGCGCTGGCCATGGAAAGCCGCGACCAGGTCAACGCCATGCACGCCAAGGCCCTCTCCCTCGGCGGCGCCGACGAAGGTGCCGTCGGCCTGCGCGGCGAGACCTTCTACGCCGGCTACTTCCGCGACCTCGACGGCAACAAATTCGTCGCCTTCAAGGTCGGCTAACCCACGGAAAAAAGCCCTCTCCCCTTGGGGGAGAGGGTTGGGTGAGGGGTAGCCACGCCAGCACCGCCTGCTGCCCTGACCACCTCAGGCCCGTGCGAAAAAAATTTCCTAGCGCCGCTTGACATCGACGTTAGTTAATACTATTTTCCATCCATGTTACTCACAACCACAACGGCCCTAGGCGCAAGGCTCGCGATCACCATCGCGGGTCTTTACGCCATCGTTGCGCCCAAAATGATTTTCGAACCCGCACGCGTCGCCTTCTGGGTCCTCGTCCTCAACCGCCTGAACCGCATGGTCGGCCGCCTCGACCGCCTCGTCGCCCATTTCCGCGCCGGCACCCTGCCCGCGAAACACCCCTCCCGCGCCGGCCAACCGCGCCCGCAAGCCCCCCGCCCGGACCAGCTCCGCCTGCCGCGCGGCCATGCCTGGCTCATCCGCCTCATCCAGCGCACCGCCCAGTTCGGCGGCCCGGTCGAAGCCCTGATCAACAGCCCCGAAGGTGCCGCCCTGCTCGCCGCAGCACCCCAGGCCGGCCGCATCTTCCGCCCGCTCTGCCGCATGCTCGGCATCGACCCGCCAACATCGATCCGCCTGCCGCCGCGCCCCCGGCCAAAGCGCCCGCGCCCACCCAAACCGCCGCGCGCGCCGGACAAGCCGATGCACCCGATCTCCCCGATCGGCTTCCGCCCACCAATTTTCAATTTTTCGGCCACCAGACGCCGCCGGTAACCCCACGCCCTATTCGTTTCGTTAAGGGATTATTCCGCCAAATCAATCCCCACGCAACGCAAACGCCGCCTTCGCCGCCGGCCGCGCCATCGCGGCCGCGTACCACTCCCGCACCGCCGGCTTGTCCACCAGCGCCTCCGGATTCATCCGCAGATAAAACACGCAACACGCCACATTGAGATCCGCCACGGTAAACCGCCCGCTCTCCAAAAACCCGCCCCCGCGCACCAGCGCCCCCTCCAGCACCAGCAAAGGCCCCTGCACCTTCTCCAGCGCATCCGCCTTCAACCCGGGCACCCGATCCGGCTCCGGCAACATGAACGTATGCATCATCACCTGGCTCGCCGGCGGTTCCAGCTCCGTCACCGCCCAGATCGTCCACATCACGGCCAAACTATCCTCGGCCAAATTCGCCGCCGCGATCTTTCCGCCATGCTTGCGCGCCAGATGCAGATTTATCGCCAGCGATTCCCATAACACCAAGCCATCATCATCAACAAACGGCACATGCCCGTTCGGATTGATCGCCATGAACTCCGCCCGCCGGCTCCCCTCCGCCCCCGGCACCACCTCGATCATCTCGTACGGAATCCCCAACTCATGCGCCATCCACAACGTACGGATCGCCCGCGACCGCGGAACCCCATAAATCTTCAAAGCCATCACCGCCTCCAAAAACCCTCAACCACCGAGCAAATCGCCCACCGCCCGCCGCAACCCAACAATCCCGCTCTCGACATGCCGCGAAGGATGCACTCGGTTGGTCAACAACGTCCAGGCACGCCCCCGATCCAGATCGATCCACAATCCCGTCCCGGTAAATCCGGTATGCCCAAGAGTCCCCGCCGAACACCGATCGCCCCCCGGCCACCCAGCTGTGGCTAACTGCCACCCCAACCCTCGCCGCACCCCCTGCAAAACATGCTGCTCCTCGCGCATCGCCGCCACGCTTGGCCCCGACAATACCCCCCCCTCGATCAACCCCCGCGCAAACCCCAGCACCGCCGCCGCCGACCCGAACAACCCCGCATGCCCCGCCGCCCCCCCCATCGCAAACGCATTCTCGTCATGCACCTCGCCCCGCATCACCCGCCCCCG
>JANXSA010000185.1 GCA_025352915.1 Rhodospirillales bacterium
GCAAGATGTGATGATGAAGAGCGAAGACATGATCGAGGGGCCGAAGGCATTTGCTGAGAAACGGAAACCGAACTGGAAGAACAAGTAGATGGCGATGAAGCGGATGGTTCTGGAGATCGGCATGGGGACCGATATTCGGGGCACGGATTACACCAAGGCGGCGGTGCGGGCTTTGCGCGATGCACTTTGGCACAACTCGCTGAGTGTGACGGCGGCGTTGGGGTTGCCGATTGATTCGATGAAGGTGGAAGTCATTATCGGCGTGCCGAAGCCGGAACTGGTTGATACCGCTCAGGTTTTGGCGATTTTGCCGCATGGGTCGGGGACATGCGTGGCGGTTGAGGGCGGGTTGGAGATTGCCAATGCGGCGGGGGATGGCTCGACGGTGATGGCGACGGCGGCGGCGGTGGTTTGGCTTGATATTCCTGAGGAGGTGGTCTGATGGCGCGAGCGGTGGCGTTGAAACGGGTCATTCTTGAGATGGGGATGGGGAATGATCTGCATGGCAGTGATTATACCAAGGCGGCGTTGCGGGCGGTGCAGGATGCTTTGCATCATTCTTCGATGAGTCTGATCGGGTCGTTCGGGTTGGATATCCACAAGATGCAGGTGGCGGTGACGATCGGGGTGCAGAAGCCTGAGGAAGTTGATGTGGGGCGGGTGAAGGCTTCGCTGCCGTATGGGGTGGTGACGGTGAAGGTGGTGAAGGGCGGGCTGGATGTGGTGGGGGCGAAGGATACGGCGGTGATTGCCAATGCGGGGATCGAGGTTTGGCTGGAATTGCCGCAATACGGGTGATGTTTTGATATCGGAATGATATAGGCGTGGGTTTGCGGATGGGTTAGCGGTCGTATTTTTTCCAGGCTCGGGCGGCGGCGCGGATTTCGGGTGGGATCGGGCGGTCTGGGGTGCCTTGGGGCCTGGGTTGGTTTGTGGTCCGAGAGCCCTCCTCCGGCTGCGCCCGTGGCGGACGGGGGGAGGGACGTTTAGGGCGGCGGAGGTATTCGGGCAGGGTGACGCCGAGCATGTGGGCGAGGGGTCGGAGGAGGCGGCCGGCTTGCGGAGCGGCTTGGACGAAATCGCGCATTTGCGGGATGTTGTGCAGGAGGTGTTCGATGGCTCCGGCGCAGGGGGCGGCGGCGGCGATGCGGGCGCCGATCCAGCCGCGGGCGTTGGGGAGGCGGGGTTGCGGGGCGCGGATTTGCGCGATTCTGGCGCGGGTGGGGCGCGGGGCGGACAGGGTGTTTGCTTCGTAGTGGGCGAAGAGGGTGCGCAGGCGGTGGGCGAGGCGGCCGAGGCGTTGTGTGAGACGGAACCAGGTTTCGGCGGGCAGGGGCTGGGCAAGGTTGGGCTGTGGGATGGCGGAGTAGGCCTGGGCGCCGATCCAGGTGATTTCGGTCGCGCGGCTTTGCACCGCCATGAAGGCGATGACGGCCTGAGTCAGTCGGCCGATTGTGGCGGTGAGGTAGGTGGCCATGTTTGTCATTGGTAGTTAATATATAGCGTCGGTCATGCCGCTACAAGGGGCGTTCACGGATTTTTTTCGTGTTGGCCGGGCGCTAAATGGATAGAAGTTTTTTGGTTCTTTTTTTCAAAAAAGAACGCTGGCTTGCTGGCTGGGCGGCCCCCAAGCGCGAGGAAAGAGAAGCAAGAGCCCCCCTCCGGCTCCCCCCGCGCCCAAGCGCCGAGGGGAGAGAGGCAAGCAAGGGTGGCGTTGACTATGGCCTGAGGATGATCGGGGGCTTGCGGATGATCGGGTGGACCCATTGCGCCAAATGCGGCTGCAGATTGTGGTCGGGCACTTTCACCAGGTCCTTCATCAGTGTGCCCACCACGCGCGCGCTGGCGGTGGTGTCCAGCCGGTCCTGGATGACGTGCAGTACGTCGGGCTGGGCGACCAGCACCAGTTCGTCGAAGCTTCCGGCCTTGGCGGCGGCGTTGACCATCTCGGCCACCTGGTGGGCGAAGATGCCCTGGGCCTTGTCATGCGGGTCGGTGCGCGGGGACATGGCGCTTCGTCTGGTCGAGGTACTTTCGTGCGCGCGGCCGGCGCGGTCGCTGACGAGGTCGGAGGTCTGTTGGTGGGCAGTGGTCGAGTCGAGGCTGGACTGGGTGTGCAGTGCGTTGTCGGCGGCGCGCGCGACGAGGCGGGCGTGTTCGCCATCGGCGATGGCGATCCAGAGGTTTGGCTGAGTTGTCATGAGGTCGTTCCTTATGCGTGTTCCGCAGAGACGGCGCAGGACGAAGCGGCAGCATGACACAGAACAGCCCGCCTGTGCGATCACAGGCGGGCTAGGTGGGCGAGGGTGGGGATGGGCGTCAGCTGCCGGGGGTGTGGTCCGGGACGATGGTGGGACGGCGGCGGTCGGCCATGAACTGGTCGAATTCGGCCTTATCCTTGGCGCGGCGCAGGCGTTCGAGGTAGTCGACGAACTCCTTTTGCTCGTCTTCGAGGCGGCGCAGGGTTTCGCTGCGGTATTCATCGAAGGCGGCGTTGCCGCTCGGGGGCGCGGGCGGGCGCTGGGACTGGGACTGGGATTGGGACTGGGCTTGGTTCCAGGGGGCGGACCAGTCGCCCCATTTGCCCCAGGCGCCGGCGGGTTGCGGGGTTTCGGTATTGTGCCACTGGCCCGGTCCGGCCATGGCGCGGCGGCCCCAGCGGCGGCTGCCGACGGTGTAGGCCAGGATGGCCAGGCCGATCGGCCAGAAGACGATGAAGCCCATCACCATGGCGGCGATCCAGATCGGCTTGGGGATGTCGTTCAGAAAGGCGGTGGCGTGCATTTTTCTCTCCGTGGAGAATGCGGGGGGTGATGGCGGCGCGGTGTGCGGCCATGTGAATGTTAATCACATTTACATAGGTGGGCATGGCGGGCTTGGAGTCAAGCAGAACACGCATCGAAATCGGATGGCGGGCGTCAGGCGGCGGAAAGACCGAGGGATTGCAGATAGATAAGCAGGCCGGCTTCGAGCAGGTCCTCGGGCGCCATCGGCAGTTTGCGGCGCAGGGCGTCGGTGCGGCCGACGAACAGGGCGGCGATTCCGTGCGACAGCGCCCAGATGTGCAGGGCGACCATCATCGGCGGCGGGCGCGAACCCTTGCCCCGCCAGTCGGCGCAGGCGGCCTCGGCGGCGCGGCGCACGACGTTGAAGGCATTGTCCGAGGCGCGCAGCAGGTTGGCATCGTCTTCGAGCGGGAAGCCGGGTTCGAACATCGCGGCGTAGGCGGCGGGTTCGCGGCGGGCGAAGGCCAGGTAGGCGCGGCCGCAATTCTCGATGGCGGCGACGGGATCGGGCTTGGCGGTGTTCCAGGCGTCTTCGAGGAGGGTGGCGAAGCGCTCGAAGCCCTGGCGGGCGATTTCGGCGACCAGGGCGTTGCGGTCGCGGAAATGGCGGTACGGGGCGGCGGCGCTGACGCCGGCAGCGCGGGCAACCTCGGCGAAGGTGAAGCCGGCCGGGCCGCGCTCGGCGATCAATGCCAGGGCGGCGGTGATCAGCGCCTCGCGCAGATTGCCGTGGTGGTAGCTCTCGCGGGCGCCCTCGGAGCGGGGGGGGCGCGGAGGGTCGGAGGTGAAGCGCATGTTTAGGGGGTTTACATGAGATTGGGAGGGGGAGGAAGGCGAGGGGTAGACTTCTTTTTGTGAACAAAAAGAAGCAAAAAAACTTTATCCGTTGGGGGGGGAGATGGTTGTCGTGCTTGGGTTGGTGGGGCACCCCTCACCCCGGCCCTCTCCCCCAAGGGGAGAGGGGGAAGATTCTAATGGGTGAAGTTTTTTTGCTTCTTTT
>JANXSA010000366.1 GCA_025352915.1 Rhodospirillales bacterium
GGCCGGGTCACCGACCTCGCCGCCCGCGCCGAGGCCGCCCGGCGCGAACGCGACATGCTGACCGCCGCCCCGGACGAGATCGCCACGCGCTGGGCCGCCGCGATCGACACGCTGGAAGCCGCCGAGGCCGCCCATCGCGCCATCGCCGAGTCGCTCAGCCGCGCCGAGACGGCCGCCCTGATGAGCGACCGCGCCGCCCGCGCCGCCGAAGCCGCCCTGGCCGCCGCCCGCGAACGCGTGGTGCGGGTCCAAGGCGAGGCGGCACAGGCCGAGCAAGCCTGGGGCGTGGTCGCCGAACGCATCGTCGAGCGCCTCGGCGCCACCCCGGCGCTGCCGGACCCGCCGGCCGAGCTGTTCGCGGAGGGGGACGGCCTGCCCGTCGAGGACAAGGCGCGCCGCAAGCTCGAACGCCTGCAGCGCGAGCGCGAGGAAATGGGCCCGGTCAACCTGCGCGCCGAGGTCGAGGCCGAGGAGATCACCACGCAGGTCGACTTGATCGTCAAGGAGCGCGGCGAGCTCACCACGGCGATCGCCAAGCTGCGCGGCTCGATCGGCCACCTGAACCGCGAGGGCCGCGAGCGGCTATCCGCGGTGTTCGCGGAGGTCGACCGGCATTTCCAGGCGCTGTTCAGCCGCATGTTCGGCGGCGGCCGGGCGCATCTCGGCCTGGTCGGCTCGGACGATCCGCTGGAAGCCGGGCTGGAAATCTACGCCCAGCCGCCGGGCAAGAAGCTGTCGACCCTGTCGCTGCTCTCCGGCGGCGAACAGGCGCTGACCGCGCTGTCGCTGATCTTCGCGGTGTTCCGCTGCAACCCGGCCCCGGTCTGTGTGCTGGACGAGGTCGACGCGCCGCTGGACGACGCCAATGTCGAACGCTTCTGCCTGTTGCTCGACGACATGGTGCGCGAAACCGGCACTCGTTTCATGGTCGTCACCCACCACCCGTTGACCATGGCGCGGATGGACCGGCTGTACGGCGTCACCATGCAGGAGCGCGGCGTCTCCCGGCTGTTGTCGGTCGACCTGCAACGCGCCGCGGCGATGGTGGACGGCAGCCCGGTCGACGCCCCGGCAATGGCGGCGGAATAGCCATGTCCATGCACCGCTTGCGCAGCCAAGCATCTCGGCCGCAGCCCTTGACTGTGGCGGGTCCTTTCGCCATAAGCCCGGCCTTCCCATCGCGGCCGGGCCATCCCTCCGCGCCTTCTTTCTGAGGATTTTCCACGATGTCCCGCCGCTGCGAAATCACGGGCAAAGGCGTGCTCTCGGGCAACAACGTCAGCCACGCCAATAACAAGACGCGCCGCCGCTTCCTGCCGAACCTGCAGGAAACCTCGATGCTGTCCGACGTGCTGGGCGCCAATGTCCGCATGCGCCTGTCGACCCGCGGCATCCGCACCGTGGAGAAGAACGGCGGCATCGACGCGTTCCTGATGACCACCCGGAACTCGCGCCTGCCGGAAGAGGCGCTGGTGGTAAAGCGCCAGATCCTGAAGGCCGCCGCCAAGAAGGCCGCCAAGGCCGCCTAGCGCTGAACGCCCCGTCGCCGTCGACGGGGCGTTAACGTTCGATTCGGGACTTCAGCGCTAGATAGGCGCCATGTTCCTCGAAATCGTCCCCTATGCCGGATTGTCCATTGCCCTGGTCTTCTGCGTGGCGCTCGCCGCGCGGATCGGCCGCCTGCGCCGCGACCTGGGCCGCGCCCAGGCCATGCGCGACACCGCCCAGGGCGCCGAGCAAACCGCCACGCGGCTGTTGCGCCTGGCCTCCAACGAGTTGCGAGGCATCGGCATGACCCTGCATGGTCACGCCGACCGGCTGGCCGCCCCGGGCGAGGCCGCCAATGTCGGCGCCCATGCCGTCGGGCTGGCCGCCTCCTCCGCCCAGATCCTCGGCCTGGCCGACGAACTCCAGGACCACACCCTGCCGGATGTCGGCACCCAGAGCCTGCGCGAGGAACTGATCGACCCCGCCGAGGCACTGTCCGCCGCGGTCGGCGCCACCGCCCTGGCGCTGGAACCCGGCCGCCGCCACTGGCGCGTTATCCCGGCCCACGGCGTCTATCTCTGGGGCGATCGCCGCGCCCTGCGCCATGTGCTCGGCCGCGTGCTCGGCGATGCCGCCCGCAACACCCGCCAGGACGATGTCATCGACCTCACGGTGCAGCCGCGCGAAGACGGGCTTTGCCTGCTGATCGAGGACGAAGGCTCGGGCCTCGCCAGTCCCGAACCCGGCGCCGCCGCCCCCCGCGACAGCCGCGGCATCGGCCTGCGCCTGGCCCTCGCCCGCGCCCTGATGCTGGCCCATGGCGGCCGGCTGGAAGTCGAAGCCGCCGCCCAGGTCGGCACCCGCATCCGCCTGATCTTCCCCCCCACCCGCATGCGCGACGCCCAGGGCCAACCGACCGCGGCGGCGGTGGCGGTGGTGGGGTAGGGAGGAAGAAAGGCTGGGGCGTTGCCCCGGACCCCACCTGGCCCCGAGCGCGCCTTCGCGCGACGGTCCGAGACCCTGGACCTCGATTCATAAGCGCCTTCGGCAGTGAGGGGCGTCGAGG
>JANXSA010000369.1 GCA_025352915.1 Rhodospirillales bacterium
CCGGGTTCAGGGTGTCGATCAGTGTCATCAGGTCGTCCACCGTGGTGGTGGGGCCGACCTTGAGGCCGAGGGGGTTTTTGACGCCGCGCAGGAATTCGACATGGGCGCCGTCGGGCTGGCGGGTGCGGTCGCCGATCCAGAGAAAGTGGGCGGAGCAGGCGTAGTGGTCGCCGGAGGTGCTGTCGATGCGGGTCAGCGCCTGTTCGTACGGCAGGAGCAGAGCTTCGTGGCTGGTGTAGAAATCGGTTTCCCGAATTTGCGGAATGGCGGCTGAGGTCATGCCGCAGGCCGACATGAAGGCCAGCGTCTCGTCGATGCGGCTGGCAAGTTGTTGATAGCGCTCAGCGAGCGGGGAGTTGGCGGCGAAGTCGAGGTTCCAGCGATGGACCTCGTGCAGGTCCGAATAGCCGCCGGTGGCGAAGGCGCGCAGCAGGTTGAGGGTGCCGGCGGACTGGAAATAGCCGGTTTCCATGCGGGCGGGGTCGGGGATGCGGTCTTCGGCAGTGAAGGCGGGGCCGTTGATGATGTCGCCGCGGTAGCTGGGCAGGGTTTCACCGCCGATCGTCTCGGTGTCGGACGAGCGCGGTTTGGCGAACTGCCCGGCCATGCGGCCCATCTTCACGACCGGGACGCCGGCGCCGAAGGTCAGCACGACGGCCATCTGCAACAGGACGCGGAAGGTGTCGCGGATGATGTTGGCGGTGAAGTCGCCATAGCTCTCGGCGCAGTCGCCGCCCTGGAGCACGAAGGCCTCGCCATTGGCGACCTTGGCGAGCTGGGCCTTGAGGTTGCGGGCCTCGCCAGCGAAGACCAGCGGGGGGTAGCGATAGAGCTTGGCTTCCATGGCCTGCAAGGCGGCCTGGTCCGTATAGTGGGGGGCCTGCTTGATCGGGCGGGCGCGCCAGGATTCTGGAGTCCAGGTGGACAAGGCTGGGCTGGTGTTCATGCGTTCTCGCTCCCGCAACGGCTCCGCAATGCGGGCGTTTTTCGTCGCGGGAGTTATCCACATATTGGCAGGGCTTGGCTACTGCGGGGGGCTGCGGCCTCGGCTGGTCGTGATGCCGAGACGTGCGGGCCTGGGTTTCAGCCGGGTTCGGGGTGCACGTCGATGCCGATGCCGTCGAGAAGGATGTGTTGCTGGCTCTGGTTGATTTTCAACCCAGCGAAGCCGGCGAGTTGCAGCAGGTTCAGGCCGCTGATGTCCGCCCCGCGCAGATCGGCGTTGTCCAGCTTGGTGCGAACGAGCACGGCCTGGAACAGGTCGCAGTCGCGCAGGATCGCGCCGGTCAGGTCGGCGGCGCTGAGGTCCGCCACGCGCAGGCGGCTGCCAGAGAAGTCGCAGCCCGGCAGGCGAGCCTCGCTGAGATCGGCGAGTTCCAAATTGCAGCCGCAGAAGCTGGCACGGGTGGTGACCAGCTTACGGCTGTAGGCATGGCTGAAATCGGCCTTGTGCAAGCGGACGCCACGCAGGACGCACTGGTCCATCACGATGTCAAAGAGATCGGAGCGCTCGATCCGGCACAGGGAGAGGTCGCAGCGCAGGAAGCGCGCGGCGCGAAGGTTGCAGAAGGTGAAAGTGCAGCCCTCAGTTTGCATCAGAAAGGCACAGTCCTCGAAGGCGGTGTCCGGCAACTCGGCGCGCAAGAATCGGCAGCGGATGAAGCGACAGCGCAAGAAACGCGCGCCCGCGAAGCTGGTGCCGGTGAACGCGGCGTCGGGAAACGCGCAGTCGGTGAAGCTGGCGTCGTCGCAGGCGAGGTCGGTCCAGTCGATGTCAGTGAAGGTGACGCCCGTGAACGGGCGGCGGGCGGTGAGGTGGGCTTGGAGGTCGGTGGTGTTCATGACAAGGAAGGAAGGCGTTCTTTTTTGAAAAAAAGAACCAAAAAACCTTTATCCGTTTGCTGGCACAGACAAATGGATAAAGTTTTTTTGGTTCTTTTTGTTCACAAAAAGAAGACCTTGCTTGTTATCCGGCAACGCGCGTGCGGGTGCGCATGGTGACGAATTCCTCGGCGGCGGTGGGGTGGATGCCAACGGTGCGGTCGAAATCGGCCTTGGTGGCGCCGGCATTGATGGCAATCGAAATGCCCTGGATGATTTCCGGCGCGTCTTCGCCAAGCATATGGGCGCCGACGACCTTCTGTGTTACCTGGTCTACTACCAGCTTCATGATCGTCTTGCGGGCACGCTTGGACAGGGTGTGGCGCATCGGGGTAAATTTTTCGAGGTAGATGTCGGTGGGACCGTTGGCAGCAGCCTCGATTTCTGTTAGACCCACTGTCGCAATCGGCGGGCTGGAGAAGACGGCAGCGGCGACGCGGTCGAGGTTCCAGTGGCGCGGGCCGGGGCCGTAGAGGCGATCGGCCAAGGCGTGGCCTTCGGCGATGGCGACTGGGGTCAGGTTGATGCGGTTGGTGACGTCGCCGATGGCGTAGATGTGCGGTTGGTTGGTGGCGTTAGTCTCGTCAACGGGGATCGAGCCCATGCCCCCGGTCTTGACCCCGGCGGCGTCCAGGCCGAGATCGCCAGTGTATGGCTTGCGGCCGAGGGCGGAGAAAACCAGGTCGGATTCCAGCGTGTCGCCGTTATCGAGGGTGACGGTTTTGGTGGCGCTGACGCTGCTGATGGTGCGGCCGGGATGCAGGCGGATGCCTTGGCTGGCCATGGCTTCGGCGAGGCCGGCGCGGAGGTCTTCGTCGAAGCCGCGCAACGGCAGGTCGGCGCGATAGATCAGGTCGACCTGGCGGCCGAGCCCGGCAAAAATGCCGGCAAACTCGACGGCGATGAAGCCGCTGCCGGCAATGGTGATGCGCTGGGGCAGGGTCTGCATGTGGAAGACGTCGTCCGAGACGATGCAGTGCTCGGCGCCGGCGAAATCCGGGATGATCGGGCGGCCGCCAACGGCAATGACAATGCGCGCGGCGGTGACCTGCTGGCCGGCGACCTCGATGGTGTGCGGGTCGATGAAGCGGGCGCGGCCCTCGAAGGCGGTGCAGTTGGCCATCAGGCGCTTGTAGATGCCGTTGAGGCGATAAATCTCGGCGTCCTTGGCGGCGATCAGGGCGGCCCAGTCGTGCTGGCCGGACTGGGTGTTCCAGCCGAAACCGTGGGAGTCCGCGACGTTGGCGCCGTACTCGCTGGCCATGACCATGAGCTTCTTGGGCACGCAGCCGACATTGACGCAGGTGCCGCCCCAGGCGGCTTCCTCGGCGACGGCTACCTTGGCGCCGTGGCCGGCCGCCATGCGGGCACAGCGCACGCCGCCGGAGCCGCCGCCGATGACGAAGAGGTCGAAGTCATAGGGCATGTCTTAGGCTCCTTTAGAAAGGCGAGGGCTCTGCCCATGCGGCGCGAGCGGCGCCGCAGGACCCGCTGGGGCCGGCGGCCCCAGACCCCCAATTAGTTTACGAATCAGCACGTGCGGCAAAGGTCGCTGGCATCCTCAGGCAATAGGCTCATCAACACTCTTCTTTGTCAGCAGGTCGCATTCTTGCCAGCGCTACCCGCGCAGCGTCCCGAACCTTAAGCCAACCAGGGTCTGCGGCCCAGCCAGGGAACTCATTATTGAGACCGCGTTTCTCCTCACGATCAAATACCGAATGAAACTCGGCCAGTGTGTTCAGTTCGTGCTCCGTAAAGCAACTCCGCCACCGTTCCGGGTCTTCATGATCAGGGAGATAGAAATCATCAAACCACAGGCATATCAATTCGACAGGACCCTCGTTCGGATTGAGAGATGCAATGTCTTCGAGCAGAGAGAAGATTGTGGAGTGATATTTCGGCTGCCCTTTGTCCTCGTTGCTTGACATCCTTCGACCATCCGCAAAATGTGAAAGCCACAGGGCTGGGGCCGGCGGCCCCAGACCCCATTACTTAAGGCGACCGCACAAACAATGAAGGGACAGCGTGTGCCCAGAGCAGATTTGCGTTAACCCGGACCTATGTCCATGGGCCGCATTCGTGCCAGCGTGAGCCGCGCGGCAACGCTGACGCGAAGCCATCCAGGGTTCTGGCGCCACTCCGGCCAGTCAAAGGAAAGAGCGGGCCGCTCTGCCTCAAACACTGCGTCAAATTCGGCCAGCGCGTGCAGTTCATCATCGGTGAACCAGGACAGCCATTCAGCAATGTGTCGTTCCCAGACTCCAGGATGAAATATATATTTGTGTTTGGATCCTGGCGAGTAATCGTCAACCCACATTTGTCTCAGCTCAACTGGCCCCACATCATGAAGGTCCGCAATACCTTCAAGCATTTCAGATATTTCCGTGTGCCAATTTACCTTGTGCATTTTCTTGTCGCAAAATACTGGCTGTTCCGATTGAATTTAGAGGGTCCAGGGGGCTCGGCCCCCTGGCCGGCGGAGCCTCTTGCTTAGGTCCCGATCCCTCCGATCGCGAGGTATTTGACTTCGAGGTATTCGTCGATCCCTTGGTGCGAGCCTTCGCGGCCGAGGCCGGAGGATTTCACCCCGCCGAAGGGGGCGACTTCGGTGGAGATGATGCCTTCGTTGATGCCGATCATGCCGTATTCGAGGCCTTCGGCGACGCGGAAGATTCGGCCGATGTCGCGGGCGTAGAAGTACGAGGCGAGGCCGAATTCGGTGTCGTTGGCCAGGGCGATGGCTTCGGCTTCGGTTTTGAAGCGGAACAGGGGGGCGACGGGGCCGAAGGTTTCCTCGCGGAAGATGAGGGCGTCGTGGGGGACGTCGGCGAGGAGGGTGGGTTGGAAGAAGGTGCCGCCCTTTGCGTGGCGGTGGCCGCCGGTGATGATGCGGGCGCCTTTCGCGAGGGCGTCGGCGATGTGTTCCTCGACCTTGGCGACGGCTTCGGCGTTGATGAGGGGGCCTTGGGTGACGCCGGGTTCCATGCCGTTGCCGACTTTGAGCGCCTCGACGGCGGTTTTTAGCTTGGCGGCGAAGGCGTCGTAGACGCCGTCCTGGACCAGGATGCGGTTGGCGCAGACGCAGGTTTGGCCGGTGTTGCGGTATTTGCTGGCCATGGCGCCGAGCACGGCGGCGTCGAGGTCGGCGTCGTCGAAGACGATGAAGGGGGCGTTGCCGCCGAGTTCCATCGAGGTTTTCTTGATGGTGGGGGCGCACATGGCCAGCAGCTTGGCGCCGACTTCGGTGGAGCCGGTGAAGGTGAGTTTGCGGACGAGGGGGTTGGAGGTGAGCTCCTGGCCGACGGGGCCGGAGGGGCCGGTGATGACATTGCAAACGCCCGGCGGGAAGCCGGCGCGCTCGGCGAGGACGGCGATGGCGAGGGCGGAGAACGGGGTTTGGCTGGCGGGGCGGATCACACCGGTGCAGCCGGCGGCCCAGCCGGGGCCGGTTTTGCGGGTGATCATGGCAGCCGGGAAGTTCCAGGGGGTGTTGGCGGCGAAGACGCCGATCGGCTCCTTGGTGACGATGATGCGGCGGCCTTTGGCATTTTGCGGGATGGTGTCGCCGTAGACGCGCTTTCCCTCCTCGGCGAACCATTCGATGAAGCTGGCGGCGTAGGCGATTTCGCCTTTGGACTCGGCCAGGGGCTTACCTTGTTCCGCGGTCATGATGACGGCGAGGTCGTCGGTGTTGGCGAGCATGAGGTCGAAGAGGCGGCGCAGGATCGACGCTCGTTCCTTGGCGAGCATGGCGCGCCAGGCCGGTTGGGCGCGGTGGGCGGCTTCGATGGCGCGGCGGGTTTCGGCGGTGCCGAGGGCGGGGACGGTGCCGATGGCCTCGCCGGTGGCGGGGTTTCGGACGGTGATGGTGGCGCCGTTGTCGGCCTCGACCCATTTGCCGTCGATGTGGTTGGCTTGGCGGAACAGGGAGGGGTCTTTGAGGGGGAGGGGGGCGATCTGGTTGAGCATGGGATGGGGTCCTGTCTCGGGGATGGGGTAGAGATAGGACGGATGGGGGGCGATGTCAGTGGGGCGTGGGGGCCAGGGTGGCGATGCAGATCTACTATTGTCGTGCCGTGTGGCCGGGAAGTGGTAAACTGGCGCTGCGTCAGGATGGTCCGATGCACCAATGGAGATTGCCATGAAGA
>JANXSA010000261.1 GCA_025352915.1 Rhodospirillales bacterium
CTTCTTTTTTCAAAAAGAAGCGCTGTTCTTTTTTGAAAAAAAGAACCAAAAAACTTTTATCCGCTTGGCGCCCGGCTTATCCCTGCACTATCCGGCGCGTGGTGTCGGACCGGCCGTGAGGAACCTGCCATGACCCTGATAGCATCCCCCACCTTGATTGCGTCACACAGGGGCGGCTCCCTCGAAGCCCCGGAAAACTCCCCCACCAGCTTCCGCCACACCGCCAACCTCGCCATCGACCAGGTCGAGTTCGACATCCACCCCACCGCCGACGGCCACATCGTCGTCATCCACGACGCCACCCTGGACCGCACCACCAATGGCACCGGCCCCGTCGCCGCCCGCACCCTGGCCGAACTGCGCCAGCTCACCATCACCGGCACCACCGCCGACCACATCATGACCCTGCCGGAAGTGATCGAACTCTTCCGCCCCACCGGCATCACCCTGCGCATGGAGGTGAAGTCGGACGTCGAGCACCAACCCTACCCCGGCCTGCTCGCCCACGCCCTGCGCCTGATCGACGCCGCCGCCATGCGCGCCCGCACAGTCATCACCAGCTTCCTCGCCCCCATCGTCGCCGAGGCGGTCCAATCCCCCGGCCTCCAAGGCCGCATCTGGCTGGTCGCGCCAATGGTCATGGACGATATCGGGATCGAGGGCGTGGTCGCCGCCGCCGAAACCCACGCCATCGCCCATCTCGGCATCCGCGCCAACCGCCTCGACCCGCGCGTGCTGGCGCATCTGCGCAGCGCCGGCCTCGGCGTCGGTGCCTGGGCCACCAACGACCCCGACAGCGTCCGCCGCATGCTCGACCTCGGCGTCGAGGTCTTCACCACCGACATCCCCACCGCGGCGCTGGCCCAGCGCGCTGCAAACGGCTGAACGCTCCGATCAGAATGTCGGCATCGTGAACGGCGACAACCCCGCTTCCCCATTCAGCGCACATGACCGAATGCCGGCCGGCGGCGGTTGCATCACCCGCACTTGGGAATAGGCGCCGCTGCCGTCCTGGCGCCTGAGATCGTCGAACGCGGCGATCTTCACCATGCCGGGCGCCGGCTGGACCAGTGCGCCCGGCGCCCAGCTGCCGTTCGGCGTGTTGCTGAGCTGCAGTGTGTTGCGGCCTGGATCGCGCCAGGCATGCACCGCCGAGCCGGGATTGCCCGCCCCCAGGTCGTGATACTTGACGCCCAGCGAGTACCCCAGTCCGGCCGCAATCGCCGCCTTCAACGGCCCCGCATAGTTCAAGCCGGACGCGCAAGCCGTTCGCCCCTGCACATTGCCCACCAGGAAGACGCCTTCGATCGATCCGGCCAATAACGTCTTGAGCTGGCTCAACACACGGGCCAGTGCCGCGGGTTTGGTCCCAATCGTCAGGTGAAAGCCCCCCAACAAGGTGTTCTGCGTCGTGGTCACCACCATCGCGCAGCACGTCTGGATGTTGGGAAACACCAGATCGAGTGCAAACGTCGTGTAGTCCTCGTGCAGGTATTCCGGCATGTCTTCCCCCCGATGGCGTGTCGCGCCCTGGCGCTACCGTGCCAGCAGAGCCCGCGCGGCGTCCACCATCACCGCCCCGCCAATCACAATATCCTCATCGGACGTATCCTCACTCCAGTGATGGCTGACGCCCCCGATGCTCGGCACGAACAGCATCGCCGACGGCATCACCTTGGCCAGCATCTGCGCGTCATGCCCGGCCCCGCTCGGCATAAGCTGATGCAACCCTGGCGCATGAACCTCCGCCGCCGCCGTCAACGCCGCCTGGAACCGCGCATCCATCACCTTCGGCACCGAGCGCGACATGTTATGCAGCACGGCGGTACACGGCCCCGCATTGCTCGCCGCCACCAATCCCTCCAACGTCGCTTCCAGCCGCTTGAGAACCTCGGGATCGGCATCGCGGAACTGAATCAGCATCTCCGCCCCGCCCGGAATGATGCTCCCCGCCCCCGGCTCCAGCGAAATCCGCCCCACCGTCCACACCGACCGCGCCGCACACACCTTCGGAAACGCCCCGTCAATCGCCACCGCCAACTTCGCCGCCGCCAGCCCCGCATCCCGCCTGATCGCCATGCGGGTCGTCCCCGCATGGTTCTGCACCCCCTCGAAGCGCACCCGATACGCCCAAATGCCAACGATGCTGGTCACCACGCCGATCTTCAGCCCGCGCGCCTCCAGATCATCGCCCTGCTCGATATGCGCCTCCAGATACCCGGCATACCGCCCCGGCTCAAACCCGATCCGCGCCCTGCCCGCCAGCCCGGCCCCTGCCAACGCCTCGCGCAACGTCTTCGTGCTGTAGCGGTTCCGGCAGCCATCGATCTCCGCCTCCGTCACCTCGCCGATAAACGACCGGCTCCCCAGGAAACTCCCGTAATGTCCCTCCTCATCGGCCCAGCTCACCACATCCACGCCCCCTCCAAGCGCCCGCGCCACCTCCAGCGCGTACATCACCCCCAGCGCGCCATCGAGCCACCCGGCCTCCGGCTGCGTCTCGGTATGACTGCCCAGCAACAGCTTCGGCCCCGCCCCCGGACTCCGCCCGATCACATTGCCAATCCCGTCAATCTCCGGCTCCAACCCCGCCTCGCGCATCCGCCCGCACAACCATTCCCGGCTCTCCATATCCACCTCGGAATAAGTCGGCCGATGCACCCCGCTCTTGAACGTGCCAAACCCGCGCAGCGCATACAGATCGGCCAACAGCCGCTTACCGTCGAACCCCGTATTGGAAATGCTCATCCGAACCCGCTCCCGTGCCACGCAGCCGATGCAAGCATGATGCGCGAACTCCGCACAGGGGCTTTGTGCACCCCAGCGCCGATACTCCCGCCCCATGACCGAAATCTATATCGACGGCGACGCCTGCCCGGTGCGCGAGGAAGTCTACCGCGTCGCCACCCGCCTCAACCTGGTGGTCCACGTCGTCTCCAACGGCTCCCGCCCGATCCGCCCGCCCGGCCTGCCCAACGTGCACATGGTGGTAGTCCCCGACGGCGCAGACATCGCCGATGACTGGATCGCCGAACGCATCACCGCCGCCGATATCTGCGTCACCAGCGACATCCCCCTGGCCGCCCGCTGCCTCGAACGCGGCGCCCGCGCCCTGTCCAGCACCGGCCGCCTGTGGACCACCGACAATATCGGCAACGCCCTCGCCGGCCGCGAAATCGGCCGCCACCTGCGCGAAATCGGCGTCGCCACCGGCGGCCCGGCCCCGCTCACCAAGGCCGACCGCTCGAAATTCCTCTCGGCCCTGGATACCTTCGCCCAGGCAGCTTTGCGGGGGCGCTGAGCCGCGGCACAAGAAAAGCCAAGCGGCAGGAAGCGTCTTCTTTTTGTGAACAAAAAGAAGCAAAAAAACTTCATCAACTTGACCCGTCTTGTAGGTCGGATAAGCGAAGCCCCATCCGACTCTTCATCAAGGTCCATGCAGGTCCAGAGCAGCGCCCTGGCCGTGCCTTCTACAACCCCGCGAACAACGCCGTCGAAAGGTACCGCTCAGCAAAACTCGGCGCGATCACCACGATCAGCTTGCCCGCATTGGCCGGAACCCGCGCCAGTTCCAGCCCCGCGAACAATGCCGCCCCCGACGATATCCCGATCGGCAACCCCTCCATCGCCGCACAGCGCCGCGCCATGGCGATCGCCTCGCGCTCGGAAACCCGCATCACCGCATCCATCAGCGCCAGATCAAGCACCGCCGGCTGGAACCCCGGCCCGATCCCCTGCAAGCCATGCGGCCCCGCCTCATCGCCCGACAGCACCGCGCTCTCGGTCGGCTCCACCGCCACCACAAGCAGCCCGGCCCGGCGCGGCTTCAACTGCCGCGCAATCCCGGTCAGCGTGCCCCCGGTGCCGGCCCCGCCCACCACAATGTCGACCAACCCTGCGGTATCGCCCCAGATCTCCTCCGCCGTAGTCGCCTGGTGCACCGCGGGATTGGCCGGATTGTCGAACTGCCGCGGCATCCAGGCCCCTGGCGTCGCCGCCACCATCGCCTCGGCCCGCGCAATCGCCCCGGCCATCCCCGCCCGCGCCGGCGTCGACTCCACCTCGGCGCCCAACAGCCGCAACATCTTGCGCCGCTCCACGGACGCCCCCTCCGGCATGCACACGATCAGCCGGTATCCCCGCGCGGCGGCCACAAACGCCAGCGCGATCCCGGTATTGCCCGAACTCGGCTCCACCAGCACCGACCGCCCCGGCGCAATCAGCCCCTCGGCCTCCGCCGCATCGATCATCGCCAGCCCGATCCGGTCCTTCACCGAGCCCAGCGGATTGAAGAACTCCAGCTTCAGCGCCACATCCGCCACCAGCCCATCGGCCGCCGACAAGCGCGGAATGCGCACCATCGGCGTGACACCAATGGTCTCCAGCACGCTGCCATAGATGCGCCCGCGAAAGGGTGCGGCGGAGTCTGTAGTCGGCAACGATGCGCTTCGGGTCATGCCGCCGCTATAGCATGCACATCGGTGCTTTACACGTCGCCCAACCGTGGTTTAGTGCCCGTGGCCAACCCGATTACCGCGTATCGGGACGGACCACCAAGGGGAACCACCATGCTCATCCGCAAGGACCGGGCCATGCTCGCCATCACCATCCTGCTCGACGTCGCCTTCCATGGCGGGCGCACCGCCACGGTCAGCGCCGCCGACCTCGCCGAGCGCCTCGGCCTGGCCCGCCGCGGCATGGAGCCGCTGCTGCAAACCATGTCGCGCGCCGGCCTGCTGGAAAGCGTGCGCGGCCCGCGCGGCGGCTACCGCCTGGGCCGCCCGCGCCGCGACATCCGCCTGGCCGACATCGTCGCCGTCGCCAGCAGTGACGACGCCGAGACCACCGAGGGCCCACTGGGCCTGTTACAGAACAAAGTTGTCGACCCCCTGTGGGAACGTCTCGAAACCAGCGCCCAGGCCGTGCTGGCCGGCCTCACGCTCGACGACCTGGTCCGCCAAGCCAGCACCGCCGGCCTGCGCCGCCCGAACGCCGAGCCAATCACCTTTGCCATTTGACGACGCTGACAAATCGCCAACCCATCCGCATCGCTGGCTAGAATTGACTGTCATATTTCTTTCATCAAACTGCAATATGCCCGTCTCACTCCCTGCGTAGGGTCCGCCCAGCCAAGCCGGAGTCGTCCGGCCCCGGCAGCAAATGTCGTCCGCAGGAGCCACCATGACCCGCCTCACCTCCCTCCTGGGAGCCGCCGTCACCAGCCTGGCGCTGCTCGCCAGCTCCGCCCCTTTCACCGGCGCCAATGCCCAGCAGATCACCGGCGCCGGCGCCACCTTCCCCAACCCGATCTACCAGAAGTGGGGCGAGGCGGCGCAAAAGGCCAACGGCATCCAGCTCAACTACCAGTCCGTCGGCTCCGGCGCCGGCCTCACCCAGGCGCGTAACCGCACCGTCGATTTCGGCGCCTCCGACGCCCCGATGGCCGCCGCCGCGCTGGAAGAGACCAAGCTCCTCCAGTTCCCCGCGGTGATGGGTTCGCTGGTCGCCATCGTCAACATCCCCGGCGTCGAAGACAACCAGATGAAGCTGACCGGCGACATCCTCGCCGACATCTACCTGGGCAAGATCACCAAATGGAACGACGCCGCGATCACCGCACTTAACCCCAGCCTCACCCTGCCGAACCTCGCCATCGCCCCGGCCTATCGCGCTGACGGCTCCGGCACCACCTATGTCTGGGTGTCCTACCTCTCCGCCGTCTCGCCGGAATGGAAGGCCAAGGTCGGCGTCGGCACCTCGGTCAAGTGGCCCGCCGGCACCGGCGCCCGCGGCAACGAGGGCGTCGCCGGCACCGTCCGCAACACCCGCGGCGCCATCGGCTACGTCGAGAACGCCTACGCCATCCAGAACAAGCTGGTATCCACCCAGTTACGCAACCGCGCCGGCAACTTCGTGATCCCGAACACCGAGGCCTTCCTCGCCGCCGCCGCAAACGCCGACTGGTCGGTGCCCAACTTCGCCGCCAACCTGATCGACCAGCCCGGCGCCAAAAGCTGGCCGATCGTCGCGCCCACCTTCATCCTGCTGCCGAAAGACCCGAAGGACGCCACCCGCGCCGCCAACGTGATGAGGTTCTTCGACTGGGCCTTCACCAACGGCAGCAAGCTCGCCGAAGACCTCGAATACATCCCGCTCCCCAAGGCGGTCCAGGACGCCGTCCGCGCCGCCTGGAAATCCGAGGTCAAGGGGCCAGACGGCAAGCCCGTGATGTAGCATCCCCACGCCCCCGGCCACTTCGCCGGGGGCGTGCCACTACGCCTCGATGCTCCAGCAACTTCGGACCCCCCGCCACATGTCGACCACCGTCTCCGCCGCCACCGTGCCACCGGCCGCCAGCAGGACCGCCCGCTCCACCGCGCTGGGCGACCGGATCTTCGCCGGCCTGTGCCGCGGCGCCGGCATCTTCGTCCTGGTCCTGCTCGGCGCCATCATCATCGAGCTCTTCATCGGCGGCCTGCCCGCCTTCCGCGCCTTCGGCCTGCCCTTCGTCTGGGGCGACAACTGGGACCCCGTTGCCGAGCAATTCGGCGCCCTGGTGCCGATCTACGGCACCATCGTCACCTCGATCCTCTCGCTGCTCCTGGCCGTGCCGATCGCCTTCGGCATCGCCTATTTCCTGACCGAGATCGCCCCGCCGCAGTTGCGCCGGCCGGTCGGCACCGCAGTCGAATTGCTGGCCGCGGTGCCCTCGATCATCTACGGCATGTGGGGATTCTTCGTCATCGTCCCGCTGATGGCACAATACGTCCAGCCCTTCGCCATCGACACGCTCGGCGAAATCCCGCTGGTCGGCTTCCTGTTCGCCGGCCCGCCCTTCGGCACCGGCATCTTCACCGCCGCCCTGATCCTCGCCATCATGATCATCCCCTTCATC
>JANXSA010000312.1 GCA_025352915.1 Rhodospirillales bacterium
CCCAGATGCCGCTTCGCCCGCAGCCGATCAATCCCGGCCGGCGAAATCACCCGCGCCCCGTCCAATTCGCCACCCGCCGCCAGCGCCCCATAAATCCGCGCCAGCCCCTGCGCCGAAGCCTGGCCATTCGCCGCCGGAATCTGCGCCGCCCGCCACGCCCTTGTGTTCGGCAGCTTCGGGTCCGCCACCGGATTGGTCACCGCCCGGCGCGGAATCTCCGCCAGCTTCGGCCCCCCAGGGATGGCATTGGCCGGCGGCGGCCCCAGCAACTCCGCCACCCGCCAATCCTGCGCCGCGGCCAGCCCAACATGGAAATCCGCCCCCAGCGGCAGGGCAATCGCGTCGCGAATGAACCCGCCCATGTCCTGCCCGGTAATCCGCCGCACCACCTCCCCGGCCAGGAACCCATGCGTCACGGCATGATACGACGCCAGCGTCCCCGGCACCCAGTAAGGCGCCTGCGCCGCCAGCCGAGCCGTCGCCGTCGGCCAGTCATACAAGTCATCCCAGGTGGTCGGCGCCTCCCACCCGTTCACCCCCGACTGATGCGAAAGAATCTGCCCAATCGTGATGCCGGCTTTCCCGTTGGCCGCAAATTCCGGCCAATACCGCGCCACCGGGTCCTCGTAGCTGGCCAGACCCCGGTCCACCAGCATCGCCACCGCCAACGCCGCAACCCCCTTGCTCGCCGACCACACATTCACCAGCGTGTCCCGCGCCCAAGGCCGGGTGCGCGCCGCATCAGTAAACCCGCCCCACAAATCCGCAACGCAGCGCCCATCAAGATACACCGCCAGCGCCGCCCCGCACTCCTCATCCTCGCCGCCGCGCCGGAAATTGGCGGCAAACGCGTCATGCACCCCGTCGAACCCGGGCGCCACCCACCCGGCAATGCTGGCAATTCCGCTCATCGGCCGTTCTCCCCAATCCGCCGACCCTACGCCGCCGACAGCCCCGCCACAAACCCCGCCACCCCCGAAAGCGCCCGCTCTCCCAATGGCTGGCCCAGCAACTGCACCCCCAGCGGCAACCCGCCCAACCGCAACAGCGGCAACGAAATCGCCGGACAGCGCAGCGCCGACGCCGCCACATTGAAGATCGAGTTCCCGGTATAGGCGATGCCAACCGGCGCCACCCCCGGCGCCGACAGCGTGATGCAGGCATCGGCCTCGTCGGCCAACAGCATCAGCCGCTCGCGCATCACATCGCGCCGATGCAGCAGCACCCGGTACTCCTCCATCGTCGTCCGAGCCCCCGCCGCCACGCCTTCGCGCAAATGCGCGCTCATCCCGTCGGGATGCCGCGCCGCGATCTCCGCCAGCGGCCAGGCCTTTTCCCAATTGTTGATCGCCTGTGACACCGCGCCGGCCTCGGCAATCGCCTCCTCCAGCAACGCCACCCGCCCCGATGTGGTCCGGTCGATCAGATGCACCCCGGCAGCACCCAGCCGCGCCAGAAACCCCTGGAACGCATCGATCGCCTCGGGCTCCGCCACCGCCCAGCCCGCCGTCTGCAACACCGCCAGCGTCCCAGGCCTGCGCGCCGGCAACGGCACCGCCCCGCCCACAAACGGCGCAAACCCTGGATCGCCGCCCACGATCGACGCAATCGCATGGCACACCGCCCAGCCATCCTCCAGCGTCGCCGACAGCGTGCCCAAAACATTCTGACTGAACTGGTCGCTGATCCCGCCGCGATTGATCGCGCCAAACGTCGGCTTGAACCCAACCACGCCACAAAAACTCGCCGGCCGCAGGATCGACCCGCCCACCTGGCTGCCAATCGCCACCGGCACCATCCCCGCCGCCACCGCCGCCGCCGAGCCCGACGACGAACCACCAGGGGTCCGCGCGGGATCATGCGGATTGGTCGTCGGCCCCGCCACCATGTCGGCAAACTCGGTCGTCACCGCCTTGCCAACAATCACCGCCCCCGCCCGCCGCAGCGCATAGGCCACCGCCGAATCCCGCTGGCCCTTCCGGCCAGCAAAAATCGGCGACCCGAACCCGGTCGGCATGTCGGCCGTCTCCAGGATGTCCTTCAACGCGATCGGCATCCCGTCAATCGCCGACAGCGGCGAGCCCTCCCGCCAGCGCACAGTCGAAGCATCCGCCGCCGCCCGCGCCGACTCCGGCGCCAGATGGGCAAACGCCCGCACCACCGGCTCCCGCGCCGCGATCGTCGCCAGGCACGCCTCAAGCAAATCGCGCGGCGACCCGATCCCCTCGCCAAACCCGGCACTCAGCGCGGCATAGCTGGTCATGAAATTCCCTCCGATGCTCCCGCGATCCTAGGCCGCCGCCTGCGTTGACTCCAACCATCGACCCCCGCAGCATCCATCCAGCCGGCAACAGGGGGACACGAAGATGGCGGTCATGGGCTGGAACGAATGGGCCAAACACGACGCCACCGCCCTGGCCGCCCTGGTGCGCAAAGGCGAGCTGACCCCGAAAGAAATCGCCGCCCAGGTCGCCGAGGGCGTTGCCCGCGTCGACCCCAAGCTCGGCGCCATCCTCGGCCTCTACGACGACGTCATCGCCAACCCCGACACCGACCACCCCAACAAGGCCGGCCTGCTCTACGGCGTCCCCGTCTTCGTCAAAGACCTCGGCCAGGCCATGGCCGGCCGCATGCAGGAAAGCGGCTCCAAACTTTGGAAAGGCTACGTCCCCACCGCCAACGACCCCCTGATCGACAACGCCCTGGCCGCCGGCCTCATCCCCATCGGCCGCTCCACCTCGCCCGAATTCGGCATGACCTTCGACACCGCGACGGACTACCTCGGCCCCGAGGGTCAACGACAAGTCAAGGTCACCCGAAACCCCTGGAACCCCGCCCACACCCCCGGCGGCTCCTCCGGCGGCTCAGCGGCATCCGTCGCCGCCGGCGTCACCCCGATCAGCCTGTCCTCGGACGGCGGCGGCTCCACCCGCATCCCCGCCAGCTTCTCCGGCCTCGTCGGCCTCAAGGCGACGCGAGGCCGCGTCCCCCGCGCCCTCGCCCAAAGCGAATACATCAGCCGCATCGCCATCGACGGCGTCCTCACCCGCAGCGTCCGCGACACCGCCGCCGCCTATGAAACCCTCAGCCGCGTCCCCAACGGCGGCAGCTTCATGCCCATCCGCGCCCCCAAACACGGCTACCTCGCCTCGCTGACCATCGACCCCGGCCGCCTGCGCATCGGCCTCTCCACCGGACGCTGGGGCCGCACCACCGACACCGACCCGCAAATCGCCACCCGCGTCCGCGAAGCCGCCCTCCTCCTGCAATCCCTCGGCCACCACGTCGAGGAACTCGACGACACCACCATCTGCGACTGGGAAATCATGTGGCGCGGCTACATCACCCAATGGATCGGCAGCCGCGCCGGCTTCGTCGCCATGGCCCGCGACCGCGGCGTCGAGCCCCAGGAACTGGCCAGCCACCTCTCCACCATGACCTACCGCCATTACCTGGCGCACAGCCGCTACGACAAGTTCGACATCTTCGCCATGATGGCCGCCAACAACACCACCACCCGCAGCTTCGGCCGCCTGATGGACCGCTACGACCTCCTCCTCACCCCCACCCTCGCCATCCGCGTCCCCCAAGCCAACGGCCCCTACTCCCTCCTCGCCGACGAAGAACTCGACCCCTGGGTCGAACGCCTGGCCAATGCCTGCCGATACACCATGCCCGGCAACGAAACCGGCATGCCCGGCATCTCCCTGCCCGCCGGCCTGGACCACGAAGGCCTGCCCATCGGCATCCAAATCCACGGCAACTTCGCCTGCGAAGACACCCTCATCCAAATCGCCGCCCAGATCGAACGCGCCAAGCCCGAATGGTTCGGCGCAATACCCGGCATCCATGTCAGCAAGTAAAAATCTTCTTTTTGTGAACAAAAAGAAGCAAAAAAACTTCATCCATGGCACCCGGCAAAAATCATGAATCACCCGAGCTAATGGAAAACGTTTTTTTGGTTCTTTTTGTTCACAAAAAGAACACTTCCTGATGCTCCCTCCCTTCCTCCTAGGCCTAGCCTTCGGCGCAGTGATGCTCCTCTCGGCCTTCAGCTTCGCCGGCGCCTTCCGCCGCTTCCTCACGGACCGCCGAAGCGCTGGCGTTCGCGCCCAATTCCTGATGATCGCCGCCGCCACCCTCCTGATCCTGCCGGCAACGAAGGCGGGAACCCTGTTCGGCACCCCGGTCCGCGGCCTCATCTTCCCCCCCGGCACAGCCGTCGTCATCGGCGCCTTCGTCTTCGGCATCGGCATGCAACTCGGCGGCGGCTGCGCCAGCGGCACGCTTTACGCCACCGGCGGCGGCAGCCTGCGCGCCCTGCTGACCCTGGCCTTCTTCGTCATCGGCGCCACCCTGGCGAGCTGGCAATCGGAATGGTGGCAACACTGGCCCGCCCCACCCCCGCTCGCTTTGGCCGAAACCTTCGGCCTCCTCCCCGCCCTACTCGGCACAGTAACCCTCCTCGCCGCCGCCGCCTGGCTCACCTGGCACCTGGAGCGCCGCCGCCACGGCACCGCCGAGCCGATCCGCCGCCCGCTCCTCTGGGCCGCCCTCGCCCTGGCCGCGCTGAACTTCCTGACCCTCCCCATCGCCGGCCGCCCCTGGGCCATCACCGCCGCCTTCCCCCTCTGGGGCGCCAAGACCGTCGCCGCCCTGGGCCTCGACGAGCCCGCCTTCTGGCCCTTCTGGGAGGACCCCACCCGCATCGAGGCCCTCCTGCGCCCCCTATCCGCCGACCGGATGACCGCGATGGATTTCGGTATGATCGCCGGCGCCTTCCTCGCCGCCACCGTGGCGGGAAAATTCGCCCTCGGCCGCCTGACCCAAGGCGAAGCCGCCGCCTCCACAATCGGCGGCCTTCTGCTCGGCATCGGCGCCGTCCTCGCCTCCGGCTGCAACATCAGCGCCTACGTCTCCGGCATCGCGTCGGGCAGCCTGCACGGCTGGCTCTGGATCGCCCCGGCCCTGTTCGGCAACTGGCTCGGCCTCCATTTGCGTCCCGCCTTCGGAATCCGCGAAGTTTGACAATCCACCATCCCCAGGTGTTCTATCGTTCCATAATTCTACGCAACAAATTGCGTAAATTGGCGAGGCACCAATGCGACACGCCCTCCTGGCCGCCCTGACCCTCCTCGTCCTGCCGAATCCCACCCAAGCCCAAGCCCAGGCCCAGGCCCAGGCCCCGGCCCAGGCCCCGGCCCCCCTGGCCGCCCAAGCCTGTCTCGGCTGCCACGCCGCCCCCAGCCTCATCCCCGCCATCGCCGGCCGCCCCGCCGCCGACCTCGCCGCCGCCCTGACCGCCTTCCGCGCCAACGAGCGCCCCAACACCATCATGGGCCGCATCGCCCGCGGCTACACCGAGGCCGAAATCGCCGCCCTGGCCGCCCATTTCGCCAGCCTGTCGCCAGGAGCCGCCCGATGACCCCCACCCTCTCAAGGCGCGGCTTCCTCGCCGCCGCCACAATCGCCGCTACCCTGGCCATGCCAACAATCGCCCGCGCGCAAAACACGACCGGAGGGGCCTCGGCCCGCCTCGTCATCGTCGGCGGCGGCTTCGGCGGCGCCTCGGCCGCCCGCTTCGCCCGCATCGCCTACCCCTGGCTCGACGTCACCCTCATCGAACCACAACCCAAATTCGTCACCTGCCCCTACGGCAACCTGGTCCTCGCCGGCCTGCGCAACCTCGACGACATCACCCACTCCTACGACGGCCTCAAAGCCCGCGGCGTGAAACTGGTCCAGGACTGGGTAGACGGCATCGACCCCGTCGCCAAAACCCTCCGCCTGCGCGGCGGCACCACCATCGCCTACGACCGCCTGATCCTCTCCCCCGGCATCGCCCTGCGCTGGGGCGCCATCGAGGGCTACACCGAGGCCGCCGCCCAAACCATCCCGCACGGCTGGATCCCCGGCGACGGCAGCCAAACAACCCTCCTGCGCCGCCAGCTCGAAGCCATGGAAGACGGCGGCGTCGTCGGCATCGCCATCCCCGCCAACCCCTTCCGCTGCCCGCCCGGCCCCTACGAGCGCATCAGCATGATCGCCCACTACCTCAAGCACCATAAGCCGAAATCCAAAATCCTCGCGCTGGACGCCAAGGACGCCTTCAGCAAACAAGGCCTGTTCCAGGACGGCTGGAAACAACTCTACGGCGACATGATCGAATGGGTCCCGCTCTCCAAGGACGGAAAAGTCACCCGCGTCGACGTCGCCACCCGCACCCTGGAAACCGAGTTCGGCGCCAAGCACAAAGTCGCCGTCGCCAACATCATCCCGCCCCAATCCGCCGCCAAAATCGCCATCGATGCCGGCCTCACCGACGCCTCCGGCTGGGTCCCCGTCAACCCGCGCACCTTCGAATCCCGCGCCGCCCCCGGCATCCACGTCATCGGCGACGCCAATATCGGCGCCCCCATGCCCAAATCCGGCTACGTCGCCAACACCACCGCCAAGCAAGCCGTCGCCAGCGCCGCCGCACTCCTGCGCGGCGAAGCCCCGCCCGAACCCGTCTACTTCAACACCTGCTACAGCCATGTCGGCGAAGCCTACGGCATCTCCGTCGTCAACATCTTCCGCGCAACTGACACCGCCATCACCGAAGTCCCCAACGCCGGCGGCGTCTCCCCCCGCGGCGACCTCCCCGAACAACGCCGCTTCGAAGCCCTCTACGCCGACGCCTGGTACCGCTCCATCACCCAGGACGCCTTTGCGTGACCACCCGCCGAAACCTGCTCGGCGCCCTGGCCCTTACCCTGCTGCCAAACCCCGCCCGCCCCGATGACGCACTCGCCGCCGCCATCCGCGCCGCCATCGGTGACATCGAGCCCATCGACGCGGGAATCGAACTCCGCCTCCCCGCCATCGCCGAAAACGGCGCCCAGGTCCCCCTCTCCGTCCTCGTCGATAGCCCCATGACCCAAGAAGACCACGTCACCACCATCCACGTCTTCGCCACCGCCAACCCAACCCCCGGCATCGCCAGCTTCCACCTCTTCCCAGGCCTCGCCCGCGCCGAAATCCAAACCCGCATCCGCGTCGCCGAAGCCCAATCCATCATCGTCCTCGCCCGCCACAACAACGGCCGCGTCTATCGCACCAGCGCCCGCGTCGCCGTCACCCGCGGCGGATGCCTCTCGTGACAGCAAGCAAAAATCTTCTTTTTGTGAACAAAAAGAAGCAAAAAAACTTCATCCATAAAGAAAGACTCCCTCTCCCCTTGGGGGAGAGGGTTGGGGTGAGGGGTCGCTCCGTGCGGCGGAATGCGCCTTGGCATTCCACGACCTCCGCACCCCAAACCCCATGACCACCCCCCTCCCCGGCACCCCACGCATCCGCATCCCCGCCCGCGCCCGCCCCGGCGAGGTCATCGAAATCCGCACCCTCCTCGACCACCCCATGGAAACCGGCCTGCGCCACGACAACAGCCCCGCCCCCCCGCGCAACATGCTCGCCCGCCTCGAAATCCGCCGCGACACCACCCCCATCTTCGCCGCCGACCTGCGCAACGGAACCGCCGCCAACCCCTTCCATGTTCTCTGGGTGCGCATGGAAACCACCGCCACCTTCACCGCCACCTGGACCGACGAGCACGGCCGCACCGCCGCAACATCAGCACGGGTTCTGGTGGGGTAGGAAAGGCCGGGGCTTTGCCGTCGCGCCGCGAAGGCGCTTAACGAATGGGGGTCTGGGGCCTCAGGCCC
>JANXSA010000347.1 GCA_025352915.1 Rhodospirillales bacterium
GGAGGAAACGCCGCCCCGATGCAGGGACATCGGGGCAAGTTTCCGACGCTCCCGGCGCCAAAAAGGCCCGCCGGACCGACCCGGGAGACTTTCCGGACGGACACTCAAGCATTTCAGAGCCATCGCAACCCGATACGCCAAGCGAGACGACAACTTTCTCGCATCCGTCCAACTCGCTTCAATCCGCATCTGGATGCGACATAATGAGTCGGTGACCTCGTCCGGTTTGACAGCGACAAATCCCGTTCATATCGTTTCGCCGCCATCCCGCACGCTGCGGGCACACCCCCGCCCCGGGAGCACCAGATGCCCAGCAAACGCCCGCTCAAGGTCGGCATTATCCTCCCCACCATGGAGGAGTGGCTCGGCGGCAAAACCCCGCGCTGGTCCGACATGAAATCCTTCGCCCAACACGTCGAGGCCGCCGGTTTCGACTCCCTCTGGGTCAACGACCACCTGCTCTTCCGCATCGAAGGCCCCGACTCCCCTACCCGCGGCATCTGGGATGGCTGGACCCTCATGTCCGCCCTCGCCGCCACCACCACCCGCATCGAACTCGGAACCATCGTGCTCTGCACCAGCTTTCGTAACCCCGCGCTGACCGCGAAATCGGCCGAAACCATCGACGAGATCAGCGGCGGCCGCCTCATCCTCGGGCTCGGCGCCGGCTGGCACGAGCCGGAATACAAGGCATTCGGCTATCCCTTCGAAAACCTGGTCAGCCGGTTCGAGGAGGCGCTGAAAATCATCCACCCCCTGCTGCGCACCGGTGCGGTCGACTTCCGCGGCGCCTATTATTCCGCTGAGCAGTGCCAGATTCTCCCGCGCGGCCCCCGCCCCGGCGGCCCGCCAATCATGATCGGCGCCCGCGCCGACCGTCCCCGCGCCCTGCGCCTGACCGCGCAATACGCCGACTATTGGCATCGCTTCTACAATGCCGAAAATCTCGCAGCGAGCCTCACAGCAGTCGATGCCGCCTGCGTCAAAGTCGGGCGTGACCCCGCAACCCTGCAGCGCACCGTTACGGTCATGGTCGACATGCCGGGCGACGCCGGCCAGCCCAGTGGCGAATGGGTCCGGCAAATTCGCGCCGGCCTCGGTCCCACCGAATCCGGCATGCCCGAGCACCTCGCAGCCCTCCTCCGCTCCCTGGCCAGCCAGGGCATCAGCCATGTCCAGCTGATGCTGGAACCCAACACCATGGCCGCCATCGACGCGCTCCGTCCAATGCTGGAACTGCTCGACGCCGGCTAGCGGCGCCGCAAGGATATCGCGCACCACGCCTTCACCCCCGCTGCGCTCCAGTGCGCCGGATCACGTCGGGCCGGACCACTATCCCCGTCTGCCGAGCCCTCAAAAACCCCTTGCAGCGGGTCCGACAGTTATATAAATTCCCACATAATGTTATTGACAACCACCCGGACGGCCCCCCGCGGCGCCGCCCAAAACGCTTCCTCTCCCGTGCCCGCAAGGGTGCGGGCCCTGATGAATCACGTCTTGTCGGTACTCCTGCCCAACCGCGTCCTCCGCCGCATCGCCGCCCTCTTCGCCGAGTTCGAACACCTCCTCGCCCTCTTTCGCACCGGCGCCTTCCCCGTCCCCCATCCGCCCACCCCCCAACATGCCGCGCGCGAAAACACACGCCGGCAACAAGCCCAGACTCCGACCTTCTCGCACCGGCCACTTCATCCAGCCGCCACCCCTCCATCCGGCGATCGGCCGCGCCCCGCGCCATCGCCCCCCGACCCGCCCCGGTAATCCACCGCCCGAGCACCCCCGCGCGCCCAATCGCACCCGCCATCCGCATTTCCAGTCTCATACGCCTCCTATATAGCCACTCCACGACCCATTCCAAAAAATTCGACAACCCCGGAACGACGCCTCAGCACGCCTCTAACATTGCCAATCCGGAAAGTTACGGAAAAATCTCCCAACTCCCCGTCCCCCTTGAAAGAATCCCCCCATCAGGCTTCCGCAGCCTCGCAGCGCGGGACCGCCTCCCGGTAGCACACTGGCTGCCTGATACCAGCGGCTACGAGAATACCGCGACCCTCGGCGTGAGAGATGGTCCTGGCAATAGATCCGCGCCGATACAGCAATGGATAAATAAGCTCTTGCAATGGTCAGGCCTGAACGCTTCTTTGTCCGCGCTCATCCCCGTTCCACGATTACATAGACCACCGCCTCGCCCGCCCCGGCCGGATTTTCCACCCCATGCGGCACATCGGTGCGGCAACTGCAACTGTCGCCTGCCGAAAGTTCCGCCGTTTCCTCGCCCACCGTCACCCTCACCCTGCCGCTCGCCACATGCATGTGCTCCACCGTCCCAAC